>JAGHDB010000288.1 GCA_021160155.1 Bacteroidales bacterium
ATCTGGGTTGGTGTACCGGTTGCAATTATCAGTTTTTTCTGCCTGTTTGGTTTACAGGTAGTCAATCCGAATGAATCGGTAGTATTGGTTCTGTTCGGCAATTATGCCGGTACGATCAAGACCAATGGTTTTTTCTGGTTCAATCCGCTCTTTTCTCGGAAAAAGATTTCATTACGTGCCAGAAATTTTGATTCTGAGCCTATTAAGGTCAATGACAAAGTGGGAAACCCGATCATGATCGGACAGATTTTAGTCTGGAAGGTTGAAAATACTTACAAAGCCGCATTTGAGGTGGATGAATACGAGCATTTTGTGGTAGTTCAGAGTGAAGCTGCATTGAGAAAACTGGCAGGCGCTTATCCGTATGATAATTTTGAGGATGAGGATGCTGAATTAACGTTGCGTTCAGGTGTGGATACAATCAACCAGAAGCTGGCGGATGAATTGGTAGAGCGGCTTGATATTGCCGGGATCAGGGTCATTGAAGCTCGGATCAATTATATCGCTTATGCTTCTGAGATTGCCGGAGCCATGTTGCGCAGACAGCAGGCAACGGCAGTGGTGGCTGCACGGTCTAAAATAGTGGAAGGTGCGGTCGGGATGGTCAAGATGGCTTTAGATCAGTTGTCTGATAAAGAGATTATTGAGTTTGATGAAGAGCGTAAAGCAGCCATGATCTCCAATCTTATGGTGGTGCTCTGTTCGGATGAATCGGCTCAACCGGTGATTAATACCGGGACACTGCACAATTAACATGGCTGGTAAGAAAAAATCGTTTGTACTCCGGATTGATCAAAAAACTTTTGAGGCTCTGGAGAAATGGGCTTCGGATGAATTCCGGAGTACAAACGGTCATCTTGAATGGATTATCCACCAGGCGTTAAAAAAAACCGGCCGCTATCCCCGCAATCAAACACCTAAAATCTAATATCTAATATCAAAAATCTACTCCTTATTTCCCTCAAACACATAGGTAATAAGGTTAGCGCCCATTTTCAGGGCCTTTAAACGGGTCTCTTGTGAATCGTGGTGCACGGCGGGGTCTTCCCAGCCATCGCCCAGATCACTTTCGTAGCTGTAAAAACAGACTAACCGACCATCCATAAAGAGTCCGAAACCCTGGGGCCGTTTGCCATCATGTTCATGAATTTTTGGGAGGCCGTTTTTAAAAAAGTAGGGTGATCGAAATATTGGATGATCAGGTGGCAGTTCGGTAAAATCCTGATCGGGAAATACCTTTTTCATCTCTCTCCGGATGTACGGATCCAGTCCGTAGTTGTCATCGATATGCAGAAAACCGCCGGATTTCAGGTATTTACGAAGGTTCTTGACCTCCTGGTCAGAGAAAATAACATTTCCATGGCCGGTCATGTGCACAAACGGGAAATTAAATATGTCACGGCTTCCCGGATCTACATTAACCGGTTTGGGGTCAATATGAGTATGGATATTTTCATTACAGAATTTGATCAGGTTGGGCAGGGAGGTGGGGTTGGCATACCAGTCGCCGCCGCCCGAATATTTCAGCAGGGCAATCCTGATGGTAGTAGTCGTAGTATTGGTTTGTCCCGGAGTGTTGACAGGCACAAGTAAAACCATGAGAAGCGTGGACAGCAGGGAAGGTAAATGTTTCCTGATCCGGATACCGGATAAATGGATATGTTTCATGCCGAAAATTAGTTAATTTTGCGGCACCGGAGAAATGCCGGAGTGGTCGAACGGGGCGGTCTCGAAAACCGTTGTGCCTTTTTTGGCACCGGGGGTTCGAATCCCTCTTTCTCCGCAAAGCCAGTTGTGATTAAAAACGCAGCTGGCTTGTTGTTTTAGAACGGCGACAAAGCAAGCTTTGACAGATGTTCTAAAACAACAAGCACACCTCCGCAGGAGGTTAATCACAACTGGCTTTGACGCACCCCACTCCGGGGATCACGCTGAATGAAATGAAGCGTAATCCGGGAGATGGGTGTGAGTGTGGGTGTGAGTGTGGGTGTGGGTGTGGGTGTGGGTTGGGGAGTTGTAAATGGAAAATGCCTTTCCCAAAATTTCTGCTTACATTTGTGATAACTAACACAATAAACCAATGAAGATCATGTCGAAATTCCTGACTATTTTAGGGTTTGTTTTGGTCTTCATCCCTAATTGCATTGGACAGGTTGACACAAAAAACTCTGTTCAAAAAAAGAACGTCTTATTGTTAAGAATTGTTCCTTATCCTTCGATTCTGGGTTTGAGCTCATATGAATCAAATGCAGCTGAAAGGGATATAATTTTATCAAAGTTCAGAGAGCTTGTACCTCCCAATTTAGTTATGTTAAGTTATGATGAGAAATACAATTCTGAAATCGTACTAGGTGAAATATATTTCGGGTATATGATGAAAACGAAAGAATTGACTGAAAAGGGGCATTGGATTGTTAACGGTATTCCTGGGCCTGATACAGTTAGGACTTTTTGGAATACCAAATTTAAATTCTGCGTAAATTCTAGTTTTCCTAATGGCTTATCTGCCAACTGGGAATTGTTAAAGATCGAATTTGAGACTGAACAGCCCGATTATGATCCTCGACTTGAGCCTCTTGAATCAAATAGAATATGGGATTCACTTCCTATCCTGACTTTAACACATGTTGACAAGTCAAGTTTATATATGAGTTTTTCATTAGGAATAGTTGCTACTAATGGAATGGCAGGTGCTAGATGGGATTTTGATTTTTATCAAAAAAAGAGTCCATTCGGATTGAAATTTGGACTGCGTCAACTCGGTACTCTCTCATACGAAACGGTGAATTACTATGGGTATTTTTATGATGTGTCTGGAGAAGTTGGCATTTTTGGTGCGATTAAAAACAGGACAAATCGTCTGGAATTATTTACCGCATTGGATATTGGAAACTCGCAGATAAAGAACACATTATCAGAAGAAAAAAAGTACATTAACGACTTATGGTTTGCTCCTGTGGTTGGATTTCAATATTACCTGACAAATATTGGACATAATGGAATTACTTTTTCTGCGAGGATGGTCAAACCAATATCGAATAGTTTTGTTGTTAATCCATACGTTGAAGTAGGTGTTGGCATTTCATGGGGCGGAATTTTAAAGAGTGGATGTGCTACAAAAAACAGGAGAATAAGATAAGATGACATACGTACTTTATTAATTATTAAAGAGTAACTTAGCATAAATTCAACTAACATGATATCAAGATTGTCGCTAATCATTGTTTTAATCGGACTATTACAACTTCCTGCTATTGCTCAAACCAATACAGATACTCTCCGACTTAAAAATCCCTTTACTATGACCTTCCAAGAGAATGGGAGAACCCTGTCTATTTTACAGACATTGAATAAAATGTCGAGCTATCCTTCAGCAAAAACAAAGCTCGTTCTGGGTTTTGTACTAAGTGTCTATGGCTCTGCAGGTATTATTACTACTGGTATTGTGCTGTATACCCTCCTTGCCGGACAGGCTATAATTGATCCATCCGGGGTTGCAACGTTAGCAGTGGTGGGAGTAACCAGCCCTATTTGCCTGGTCTTGGGTAATCGATCCATAAATAAGGCTGTATCCAATTACAATACAAATGTGAGGTTAGGTAAAAAAAAGGTCAATTTAATGATCGGTCTGACTGACCATGGGGTCGGATTAAAGATCCTGTTTTGAAGTACTCCCTATTTAAATGCATACATAAAGGGAATGAACCATGAAAATAGAAATTTTAACAACAATCTTATCAATTTCTTGTATCCTGATAACATTTAATAGTTGTACTAAAGATAACACTCCACATGGACCGGGTGTTAATGATATCCAAAAGTGTACCAGTAAAAATACTCAAAAGTGTACCACTTATTGATGCGTAACTTCGCCCATTTAACCAAATGGGGGAAGCCAAAAATGATCAGTATGAACACAAAACAAAAATTTTTTCTCAGCAATTACAGGCAAGACAATTAATATATGTCGGGTATGTAAGATTGGACGTATGATACCGGCTCATATTAAAATACCTCCTTCCTGAGAAAACCGTCAGATTCAAAGTTCTTTGACATAGCCCGGCTCATCAACGGAGACATTCCGAATGGGGGAGCTATATCCGGAACACATCATCAAACCATGAAAAGACTCTTATTTTTGGCTTTTTATAAAAATGTATGGGAGGGCCAGCTTTGAGTTTTTGGTTATGTCTCAAAATATTAACATATTAGAGTTGTAAAAAGGTAATTATTATAGATTTGTTTGTCATGATAAAGTTATATTACCCTGTTTTTCTCCTTCTGATTTTTAGCCGGTGTACTATGACTCCTGAAAATGTGCGGGTCAGGCAAGACTTTGACAAAGGGTGGCATTTTTACCTTGGTGATGTCAACGGGTCACAACAGGTGGCTTTTGTAGATTCAGGCTGGCGTACCCTGAACCTGCCTCACGATTGGAGTATAGAAGGCCACTTCAGTAATGACAATCCTGCTACTCCAGGAGGAGGCGCTTTACCTGATGGTATTGGATGGTATCGGAAAATATTTTCACTGCCCTTAAAAGACAAGAATAAACATGTGTTCATTGATTTTGACGGTGTGTATATGAACAGTAAAGTATGGATTAACGGACACCTGCTCGGGGAGAGGCCGTATGGATATATTTCTTTTAGGTATGAGTTAACCCCTTATCTGAACTATGGGAGCAATAAAAATATTCTTGCTGTCAGGGTGGACAACTCCAGGCAACCTGCTTCACGATGGTATTCCGGTTCAGGGATATTTAGGAATGTGTGGCTGGTGAAAACGAATAAGGTTTATGTGGATCATTGGGGTACTTATATTACTACTCCCGAGATAACAGACGATCATGCTACGGTACAAATTCAAACGACAATAAGAAATAGGGAGAATGTTGTGCAACCTGTTGTATTACAAACTGTTTTGTATGATGCTTCGGGGAAAAAAGTTGCTTCCTCAGTGTCAAAGGTGACCATTAGAAGTGATTCTTCCGCTATTGTTCAGCAGAAGATAAATGTGCCAGCACCTGTTTTATGGTCAGATACCCATCCTAATCTCTATAAAGCAGTATCTAATCTGAAATCAGGGAATAAGCTGCTGGATCGGTACAATACACCCTTTGGTATTCGCTCTTTTCGTTTTGATTCAGACAAAGGTTTCTTCCTGAATGAAAAACATGTGAAAATACGTGGCGTTTGTGATCACCATGACCTTGGCGCTTTAGGTGCTGCGATCAACACGCGTGCCCTCGAACGTCAATTGGAAATACTGAAAGAAATGGGGTGCAATGGTATCCGCACCTCTCATAATCCTCCGGCACCCGAACTCCTGACCCTCTGTGATAAAATAGGTTTTATCGTGATGGATGAGGCTTTCGATGTATGGGAGAAAGCCAAACGGCCCTTTGACTATCATCTTTATTTTGAAAAGTGGCATAAAAGAGACCTGACTGATTTTGTTGTTCGTGACCGGAATCATCCCAGTGTGTTCGTGTGGAGTATTGGTAATGAGATCCCTGAACAATATATGCCCAAAGGAGCGATTATAGCAAAAGAACTGTCGGGGATTGTCAAATTGTTGGATCCGACACGACCGGTAACTTCTGCAATGAACAACCCGGAGGCTGAATCTAATTCCCTGGCCCGTTCTGGGGTCTGCGACCTGATCGGCCATAACTATGACCTGAAAGACTGGCTCCGGTTTCATGAAGTTTTTCCTGGAGGGAAATTTATCGCTTCTGAAACAAATTCAGCTATTGCCACGCGTGGTCATTATGATATGCCTTCCGATAGCATCCGACGCTGGCCATCAGGGGCCGTGATGAATGCGGATTTTACCTGTTCTTCCTATGATAACTGCAGCGCCCCATGGGGCTCGACGCATGAAGAGACTTGGAAAATCGTGAAAAAGAATGATTTTATCTCCGGCATGTATATCTGGACAGGCTTTGACTACCTGGGAGAACCCACTCCGTATCCCTGGCCTGCCAGAAGTTCTTACTTCGGTATTATTGACCTGGCCGGATTTCCCAAGGATGCCTATTATATGTATCAGAGTGAATGGACCAACAAGGATGTGTTGCATCTACTTCCGCACTGGAACTGGAAAGAGGGAGATACCGTGGATGTTTGGGCCTATACCAATTGTTCTGATGTGGAACTTTTCCTGAATGGTACTTCGCTAGGGAAAAAATCAAAACAGGGAAATGACCTCCATATCATATGGCAGGTTTCATACGAGCCGGGCACCCTGGAAGCCGTCGGACATCGTAACGGTAAGAAACTGACCGCAACTGTGAAAACTGCCAGCTCTCCTGCAAAAATCCTGCTAAAAGCTGATCGTAGCACTATTCATGCAGATGGTAAAGACCTTTCTTTTGTGGAGGTGACTATTGTGGACAAAGAGGGTACAATGGTCCCAGATGCGGATAACCTGGTGCAGTTTAATATTAAGGGGCCGGTTTTTATTGCCGGAGTGGCTAATGGCTGCCAGACCGACCTCTCACCTTTTATAGCCAATTTCAGAAAAGCCTTTAACGGAAAATGCCTTGTGATCCTTCAGTCGACCGAAAAAAAAGGAAAAGCAACCCTTGTTGCAACATCTGAGGGTCTCGAAGGAGAATCTCTATCACTGGATATACAATGATCTTAGAACGGAAAAGTCCGGAACATCAAATTACTGTTATAAAAAATACTACAGAATAACAATGTTTAATGGATCAGTTTTTAATAACCTGTTTGAAGTTTCTTATCTGCCATTAGTACTGGCTTCTCTTGCCGGTTGCCAAAATCAGCTTCCTGAAAAACCAAACATTTAATTTATCGCGGTCGATGATCTTAACTATAATCTCGGCGGAACCGGCCAACACCTCCCTATTC
>JAGHDB010000008.1 GCA_021160155.1 Bacteroidales bacterium
AGATATATACATTTGATTTAATGGCCAGTGCGTCACCTGAGAGAATGGCCCGGTTAATATCCCATTTGATATGCACCGTCGGGTGGCTTCTCCGCAAAAAAGCCTTGTCCATAATATCATCATGCAGTAAGGTAAAATTATGAAACATCTCAATACCCAGAGCCGGTTTAATAGCCTGTTCAAGCTCATCACTAAAGAGTTGACATCCCATCAATACCAGAGCAGGCCTTAATCGTTTTCCTCCGTTACTCAGGGTATACCAAATAGGCTCATAAAGTTCTTTCGGCAGCAGGGTTTTATCGATCCGCCGGATTTCGCGGTCTATTATTCTTTGTAACTCATCAAATGTTTTCATCGTACTGGTGGATGATTTTTTCGTAATAACAGGGAAGGCACAAGCAGGAGATTAGTCACAACGGCAACCAGCAGGGTAATACTCACCAGAAATCCCATAGCCACCGTTCCACCGAATTTTGATAACATAAATATCCCGAAGCCCATAAACAGAATACAAACCGTATAAATAATACTAACCCCCACATCCTGAAGTGCCATGATCACCGCCTCCGGTTGTGAAGTGTTGGGCACAGCCAGTTCCTGGCGGTATTTTGCCAGGTAGTGAATAGCGGTGTCCACGGCAATTCCAAAAGTTACACTAAATACCAGAACGGTTGATGGCTTGATCGATATCCCCACGTATCCCATCAATCCGGCCGTAAATATCAATGGTAAAAAATTGGCAAATAGGGTAATCAATACCATACGGAAAGATTTAAACATCCATGCCATAAACAATGCAATAAGTAGTATGGCCAATCCCAGGCTGACAAATAAGTTTTCAACCAGGTACTTTGTGCCCAAAGTAAATTTCAGGCTGGATCCGGTTAAAATTGTATGATAGCGATTCTCCGGAAATACTTTTCTGAGGTGTTGCTGGATGGTATCCTGCAGAAGCAACATCCGGTTAATACCCACATCGGCCACACGCACGTTGATTCGGGCAACCCGGTTGGTTGAATCGATAAAAAACCGGATAGCCGGATTGTGTTTCATTTGCAGCCCGAAATATCTTAAAATAAACGCCTGTTCTGTTCTGCTGGGTAATTTAAACTGGCGTTCTTCTCCGTTAAAATAGGCTTGCCGGGCAAATTTTAATCCATCCACAAAGGAGAAACTTTTGCTCAGATCGGGTATTCCTGCCAGAAATTGTTGAAACTCGTCAACCTTAACAATAAAAGGATGTTGGAATACCCCGTTAGGTTTACGGGTATCGATGGCAATCTCCATGGGCATTACCCCATTGACCTGTTTTTCAAAAAATTTAAGATCCAAATAAAGAGGATCATTCTTGGGCAAATCATCCACAATATATCCGGTTGAATGCATTTTGGTCATGCCGAAAGCTGCAAAAACCACCAGCACAATCACACCAATAAAGATCCATTTGCGGCGACGGGTCACTAAAAAAACAAAATATTCCACCACGCGTGTGATGTAACGGTTATCCAGGTGGCGCACCTGTTGGGATGCCGGTATCGAAAGAAAGGAGAGTAGTATCGGGATCAGGGTAATTGAAATCCCAAACATGAGGATAATCCCTATAGATGCTATTTGCCCGAAGGTGAACAGAATCATATTCTTAATCACCATAAAAGTAGCGAAACCGGCAGCGGTGGTAAGATTAGTCATAAAGATCGGGGTCCCTACTTTTTGAATAGCACGATGAAGTGCTTTGATTTTATTCTGATATCTCCTGCATTCCTGATGATAACGGTTTATCAGAAAAACTCCGTTTGGAATACCGATCACAATCAGCACCGGTGGGATCATAGAAGATAACACCGTCAGGCGGTAATCCAGCATAGCCATAATACCCAGCGTCCATGTTACCCCAACTGCCACGGTGGCCAGTGACAACATCACCACCCGCCATGATTTAAACAGCAACAGTAAAATAAAGCCGGTGATCATGGTAGCCAGAAACAGAAATATAAAAAGTTCGCGCTTGATTTTCCGGGCATACTCTGTCCGCACATAAGGAAGACCCGAATAATGCACATCCAGGTGCATCTGTTCTCCCATTTGATTTACATGCGTGACGATAGATTTAATGATCTTTACCCGGCCGGAGGTATTGATAAATTGTTCATCCATACTCACCACCATGACATAAAGATGGGTTGAATCATTATAAACCAAATCTTTATATATCGGCAGAGATCGAAATACAGTAACGAGGCTGTCCAGCTTTTGTTGGCTTTTGATACTGTCAGGGAAAAGAGGATAAAATTCGAAGGATTTTTTTTTACTGTTTTTTTTCAGTCCGATTACATCATACACCGACAACACACTGTTGATCCCGTGAACCTGCAGGATCCAATCTTTTAAACGTTCAAATTCACGGTATTTCTCCAGACTGAAAAAATCAGGATCCTGAATCCCCAAAAAGAACAGGGTGCCGTCTTCACCAAACAGTTGCTTGAATTGTTCATATTCAATTGAGACAGAGTCTGAATCAGGCAACATTCCGCTGTATCCGTAATCCATCTGTAAATCCCGGATTTGCCAGGCCATAAACCCGGTAACTCCTATTAAAACAATAATCAGGAGCACTCGGTACTTCAGAATAAAACGGGCTATTTTTGACCAAACCATGTTCCGTGATACAACTTATCCTTACCAGCAGATATGAGGCGCTAAATTAATACTTATCCGCTGTTTCACAAACGTTCACGGTCTGTTTTGAGATTCGACATATTTCCGGAAGAGTACAAGACAAACATTACTTTCACCGTAACTTAACTTTTGATTAACTTTCAACCGTTCCGGCATAATTAATTTTCATTTAATTTGCATCAGTATAAAATTAAACCATGGAAACCTTTTACATCATTGTAATAGTCATCCTTTTTCTGTTAGCCATTTCAGACTTAATTATCGGGGTAAGTAATGATGCCGTCAATTTTCTCAACTCTGCGATCGGCTCAAAAGTAGCCTCCTTTCGTACCATCATGATTATTGCAGGAGCCGGAGTTTTGGTTGGAGCCACCTTTTCAAGCGGTATGATGGAGGTTGCCCGAAAAGGTATTATTCATCCGGATCAGTTTTATTTTTCCGAGATCATGCTGATTTTCCTGGCAGTTATGCTTACCGACATTATCCTGCTCGATTTTTATAATACTTTCGGTCTCCCCACCTCAACCACGGTTTCCATTGTTTTCGAATTATTAGGTGCATCGGTAGCACTGGCCACCATTAAAATGCACGTACTCGGTCAACCGTTGTCTGAAATGAGCACGTACATCAATTCAGCAAGTGCCATGATCATTATCTTCGGTATCCTGCTGTCTGTGGTAATTGCGTTTGTAGTAGGTGCAATCGTACAGTATCTGAGCCGCATTCTTTTCAGCTTTAACCTGAAAAACACCTATAAACGTTATGGAGGGATTTTCGGTGGTTTAGCCATAGCGATTATTCTCTATTTCATTTTAATCAAAGGGGCCAGAGGAGCCTCTTTTATGACCGACGCATCGGTTTTATGGGTTAAAGAAAATACTCTGGGAATCCTTGCTGTCAGCTTCGTGGGATGGTCATTGATCCTTCAGTTTCTGATCTGGTTCACCCGGATCAATATTTTTAAAGTGATTGTGCTTGCAGGAACTTTTTCCCTGGCGATGGCTTTTGCCGGTAACGACCTGGTGAATTTCATCGGTGTTCCTCTTGCCGGACTTGAATCATTCAAGACTTATCTGGCTACTGAAGGAAGTAACCCCGATGGATTATTGATGACCGCGCTGCAGGGCAAAATCCATACACCGACTGTTTATCTTCTGGCTGCAGGTTTGATTATGGTAGCCACACTTTTCTTTTCACGAAAAGCCAGAAGTGTGACAAGAACTACCATTGATTTGAGCAGACAGGAGGCCGGGTATGAACGTTTTGAATCCACCGGTTTTTCCCGGGCATTGGTCCGGCACAGCCGGGTCATTAATGAATTCATCAAAAAGATCCTTCCGAAAAGAGTACTCATTTCAGTTGAACAACGTTTTGATCGTTCAGGATTAACCAATTCAAACCAGGCTTCTTTTGATCTGGTCAGGGCATCGGTAAACCTGGTTGTGGCAGCTGTCTTAATCGCTTTCGCCACCTCCCTGAAACTTCCTCTTTCTACAACTTATGTCACCTTCATGGTAGCTATGGGCTCTTCTCTTTCTGACCGGGCATGGGGGCGTGAGAGTGCCGTTTACCGGATAACCGGGGTTTTAGTGGTCATCATGGGATGGTTTGTAACCGCTCTGTTGGCATTTACGTCTGCCTTTATCATGGGATATCTGATCTATTATGGGAAGCTGCCTGCGATCCTTACTCTTGCAGCACTGGCAATTTTTCTTGTGGTTCGTTCGCAAATGATTCACCGCAAGAGAGAAGAAAAATTGAAAAGAGAAAATGACACGGACCAGTCTCCAACTGATCAACGTAGTAGACTGGAACGCAGTTCATCCAAAATAATTGATATTTTAAGTCAATACGATCGAATTTATATTGATATTATTACGGCGCTGCAGGGTGAAAAGAGGAAAAAACTGCAACGTCTGTCAAACGAACTCAGTGAACTAAATCATTCAATTAAGCAGCTTAAATTAAAAATACCCGAAACCATTCGTTCTCTGAGTGATGAAGAGATGGATTCAGGACAGGCATATATTCAGATTTTGGATTTCCTGGGTGAAGCCAATCATTGTCTCCTTTTTATTGCCCGGCCCGCATTTGATCATGTAAGTAACAACCATCAGGAACTCAATGCCGATCAGCAAAGTGATCTGTCTGCTATCGGCGAAATGGTTACTACACTGATTCAAGAAGCACTCGAAATGATAAATAATCAAAATTTTGAAAAGTTATCCTCTTTTGCAACTCTTCAGGACTCTTTGCTTGAACAGATCAGTCGTGCCGAAAAAAGACATCTCAAAAGGATTAAAAAAGGATCCATAAAAACCCGAAACAGTGTGCTTTATATCGGTATATTACGTGAAACGCGAGGACTCACACTTTTTCTGCACAACCTCACAAAAGCTTACGCCAATTTGCTCGCCCATTCTTCAATAAGCACGGACGGATCACCCGGTCACCAGGAAAATTAATGAACAGGATGCACCCCGAGCTCTTTTAACTTCGTTTCAAGCATGGATACATTTCTCGGTTTAGCCAGAATTTTCAGATTGTGATCCATCAATATCATGGTGGGAGTAGCACGGATACCGTAATCGTAGGCAATCGGACTGTCCCATCCTTTCAATTCCGAATAGTTGATCCAGCTGTACCCTCCCTGTTGGATAGCCTGTTGCCACTCTTTACGGGACTCATCCACCGAAATAGCCACTATCTCAAAATTCTTACCATGATACCGTTCATAGAGTTTTTTCAGCCCGGGCATCATTTCTG
>JAGHDB010000181.1 GCA_021160155.1 Bacteroidales bacterium
ATTATTATGAGAAGAGGGTATTTCAAAATCGTTTTACTGTCAATAGCCATGGTTCTTTTCTTAGGATCTTGTAACAGTGGAATGAAATCCTCCAAAACAGGATGGAAATACAATGATATTAATAATGGAGGATACGAGTATATTGCCAACTATAACCAGGGGGCCGGTCCGGGTTTGGTTTTTATAGAAGGTGGTACTTTTACGATGGGCCGGGTAGCGGATGATGTTCGTTACGACTGGAATAATATTCCGAGAAGAGTAACTGTCAACTCTTTTTACATGGATGAAACGGAGGTTACCAATGCTGATTACCGTGAATATCTCTATTGGATTCAGCGGGTTTTTGCAGATTATCCCCAGGTATACCAGCAGGCGCTTCCCGATACACTCGTGTGGCGTGACCAATTGGCTTATAATGAACCCATGGTAGAATATTACCTGCGGCATCCTGCCTATAATGATTATCCCGTTGTGGGAGTCAGCTGGGTTCAGGCAAGCAGTTATTGCGACTGGCGGACTGACCGGGTTAATGAAATGATGCTGATCAAACAGGGAATTCTGGATGTTGATCCCAACCAGAAGGGAGCCAATAATTTCAATACCGAAGCCTATCTCGCCGGGCAATATGAAGGAGTGGTGCGTCAAAACCTGCCCAGTCTGGATCCCAATCAGGATACCCGCAGAGCCAGAATGGAAGATGGATTCTTCTATCCGAAATACCGGCTTCCTACTGAAGCTGAATGGGAGTTTGCGGCACTCGGACTGGTAGCTGACCGCGAAAACATCAAAACACGTAAATTATATCCGTGGCGGGGTAATTATACCCGGAATGACAGTAAAGGCCATAAAGGTGCCATCATGGCTAATTATGTTCGTGGAAAAGGGGATTATATGGGCGTTTCGGGTTCTCTGAATGACGGTTTTGCTTATACAGCTCCGGTGAAATCTTACTGGCCTAACGATTATGGTTTATATGATATGGCGGGTAATGTTAATGAGTGGGTTCAGGATGTATATCGGCCCCTCTCTTTTCAGGATGTGGACGAATTGAGCCCGTTCAGGGGAAATGTATTTACAGTACAGGTCAGGGATGCAGACGGGAACCTGGCTGAGAAAGATTCCCTGGGGCATATTCCGGTACGTGCCATGACTGCCGAAGAGAACCGCAACCGGATGAATTATAAAAAGTCTGATAACCGCAATTACCGGGATGGTGATCCTGAATCAAATCTGAATTTTACACTTAGTAATCAGGATACAACCAACTCTACCGGCAAGATGGATTTTAAGGGCGTGGGGCCTGATCATGAGGGTATTACAAGTCGGATCAGTGACCAATCAAGGGTTTATAAAGGAGGTTCCTGGAAAGACCGCGCCTATTGGATGATACCGGGTACACGGCGGTATCTTAATGAAAACCTGGCGACTGATGACATAGGTTTCAGATGTGCCATGTCAAGGCTGGGGAGGGCAAACGGAAAATAAACCCGGTTTCGATGACTCCGGAACAGTTCTATTCAATATTTAAAAAATACAGGCAAATTTGTACAGATAGCCGGGTAGCTATACCCGGCTCTCTTTTTTTTGCCCTCCACGGTGAACGTTTTAACGGGAATCGCTTTGCCGGAGCGGCTCTGGATAAAGGGTGCCGGCTGGCTGTAGTGGATGACCCCTTGGTTGTCCGGGATGAACGCTACCTTCTGGTTGAGAATACCCTGGCTTTTTTACAGGATCTGGCGGCATGGCATCGCCGCCAATTAACCGTTCCGGTATTGGCTATTACCGGAACCAACGGGAAAACCACTACCAAAGGACTGATCCGGTCTGTGCTTGGTCAACAATTCAGAGTGACCGCTACAAAAGGTAACCTTAACAATCATATCGGGGTGCCGTTGACCTGGCTGCAGGCTGATGAGGAGACCGAAATACTCGTCATAGAAATGGGAGCAAATCATCCAGGAGAGATTTCAAATTTATGTCGGATTGCCGATCCGACACACGGACTGGTGACGAATATCGGAAGAGCTCATTTTGAGGGATTCGGTTCTTTTGAAGGAGTTAAAGCTGCTAAAAAAGAGTTGTATGATTATTGTATGGCCCGTCAGGGGGTGATCTTTCAAAACGGTGACGATCAACTGTTACGTGAACTTACCGGAAATTACTCAGTAATTACTTACGGTACGAGAGAGTCTTGTCGGATCCGGGGCGATGCAAAGGAAAACGGAAGATTGCTGGAAATCGATATAATAAAAATCCCGGACCATATGCCCGGACCGTCGTTAAAATCCCTGACTACACACCTGAGCGGTGGCTATAATCTGTATAATGTGCTGGCTGCAATAGCTGTGGGTATCCATTTTGGAGTGCCTTATAACCAGGTTGCAAAAGGAATCTCTTCATTTGAACCTGAAAGAATGCGGTCTGAGTGGATACAGACTGCTGAAAATATGATCCTTATGGATGCTTATAATGCCAATCCAACCAGCATGCATCTGGCATTGAATCACTTTGCATCACTCGACCTGACCGGGAAAGTGATCATACTGGGAGATATGTTTGAATTGGGAAAGGAATCACTTGCTGAGCATAAACGAATCATTGATGAAATCGGTAAATTGGGATTTAATGAAGTTTATCTGGCAGGTGAAAATTTTATGAAGCTTATCGGCGGAACCTTTCAGGTATTTCGGGATACCGCTTCTTTAAAAGCTTATCTGGATGCCCATCGGTTAAGCGGCAAGAATATCCTGATTAAAGGGTCAAGAGGGATGGGACTGGAGATTCTGCTTGACTACCTGTAATTCTTTAGATCTGAAAATCTCTTTTTTCTCCTGATAAAATATTGAAAAACCACAGATCCGGCGTAATAACCTTTCAGTTTGTCAGGGCTCTGTTGATTTGATGATTCGTCGACTGAGCGGTGGTATTTTGTTTTCATCTTACCGAATTGGCGGTGGGCACGGATCACCTGAATCAAATAGGCCGGTTTGCCGGTGAGCAGGAATTGTAACGCGGCGATACCGTCAAGAATTCTTCTTATCCGGATTACCCGTTTTCGCTGTTTCAGCGGAAGGTTTTTATAAAGAAGCAACAGGTTGTTTCTGAAATTCAGAAAGATTTTATAGGGATGTTCATTGGGCAGGGA
>JAGHDB010000281.1 GCA_021160155.1 Bacteroidales bacterium
TGTAATAGGAGTGTAATTTAAACTCTCTAGCAAAATTGCACAAACCTAGGTTCGATACGTCTAAAAGTTCGAGCTTGGGTTTTTTTACAGGTTTTTGTTGCCGAATTTTTTTTCTTTAAGTATCCCCAAAAGTCCTACCGGTTATATATGGGCATAAAAGTCTAATTTTACACCTGTATTTTAATTAATCCGGGCTCGGGAAGTATTATATCTTTCACGTAACCGCACAATAAGTTAAATTTATTATATTCCCGTGTTATAAAGAAAGTTTTAATGAAAACCAAACTTATTCCCATCATTTTGTTTATGCTTCCGGTTTTTTCATGTTCAGACAAAAAAGACCTGTCTCAACTGATCGCCGGGGCAATTGAATCAGGTGCCAATGAGGTGGTTATCCCATCAGGGGAATATGTATCGGATCAAACCATTGAACTAAACGGTGTAAAAAACCTTGTGATCAAAGCGGATACTGAAGGGGAGGTGACCGTCACCTCGGGTTTAAACCTGCATTTGGATGATTTTACCTGTCTTGACCGGAAACTGGGATTGTATGAAATCACGCTTCCGGAGCTGAAGCATGATCCCTGGCCGGATATTTTCAGGGGATACGCCGGCTGGCCTGAAATATACATTGACGGCCGCCCCATGATCCTGGCACGGTATCCTGATCAGGGATACCTTAAAATCGACTCGGTTATTGATCGTGGCGCTATCTCCCGTAAAGGAGATTCAGTGGGTGTGGGCGGCAGCTTTCTGTGCCGGGACCTGACATCCGACTTAAAAGCAGATGCACACAATATCTACCTGAGCGGGTATTGGTGTTACCAGTGGTATGATGAAACCATACGGATTGATTCAATCGATCCCGAAACCGGGGCGATCCAACTGGCTGCACCGACTCAGTACGGGATCGGCGGTCCTTCAGGCGGACTCTTTTATGTGGTTAATGCACCGGAATTCCTGGATCAGCCCGGTGAATACTATTATGACGGCAAAACAGGTACAATCCGTTTGATTGTTCCGGATCCGTCAAACGAAAACCAGATTATCTCTGTCGGGTTTAAAGAGTTCACCCTGATGAATATACGTAACAGCTCGAACATCCGTATTGAAGGATTTCACTTTACCACACATAACGGACCGGCCGTACAGATCCTGAATTCGGATTCCGTTGAACTGACTGACTGCAATTTCACTCAACTGGCACGGTCGGCTATAAAAATATCCGGAGGAAAATATTGCGGAGTAAACAACTCTCAAATTGGTTTTATCGGAGCCACCGGCATTACCCTGGAAGGTGGAGACAAAGCCAGTCTGACACCGGCCCGTCACTATGTAACACATTGCCGGATCCACGACTATGCCCGGCATATTAAAACCTACGCACCTGCGGTAAACCTGATAGATGTGGGCCACCGCGTGAGTGAAAACCATATCTATAATGCCCCCCATAATGCCATTTTATTCAATGGCAATGATCATATTATTGAAGGAAATACCATCGAACGGGTTTGCTGGGACACCTCTGATGCAGGAGCCATTTACTGCGGGCGCGACTGGACCATGGGTGGAACGGTCATAAGAAACAATACCATCAGAAACCTGGGACAGGCCCGCCATCACCACAACTGGGCAATCTACCTTGACGACCTGGCTTCAGGAATTGATGTCCTAAATAATACTATTGAAGATTGTCCGTCCGGAATCCTGGTGGGTGGAGGAAGATACAACAGGATCATCGGAAATTCAATAATCAACTGTCCGAGAGCCTCTATCATGTATGATGCCCGTGGATTGAACTGGTACCAACCCTATATCAATGATCCGGATCATACCTTGTGGACCCGTCTGAGAAAAATCCCGGTAGATCAACCACCCTGGAGCAAGCGTTTCCCCTGGTTGATGAACCTCGCCAACGACGACCCGGCTGTTCCCAAACACGCGGTTATCAGAGATAATAAAATCATCCATTCCGCTAAGCCGGATATCCATCCTGCCGTAATAAAATTCGGCGAAGTGGAAAAATCTACCAGACATTAACTTTCATTATCTTACGATATTCAAATATCAATTGTACACACCATCTTTTGAAATAGCTGTCCCGCCTGGGGGGGGCAGTGCATGCTGAATAAACTTCTGCAAACGTATGTAGGAGTACATTGTGTATATTTGTTGAATGCAATTGTCAGTTATTATTCCGGTATATAATGAAGAAGCAACCATCCGGCGTGTGCTGGAGGGTGTGCTTGCGGTGGAACTGATGGATGGGATCAGCAAGCAGATCGTTTTGGTTGATGATGGTTCCATTGATGGTACCCATCATGAAATCAACAGGTTCATGGATGATCATCCCAAGGCCAATCTCATCAGAATACGGCATGAAAAAAATCTCGGCAAGGGTTCGGCCCTGAATACCGGTATTAAGGCAGCTACCGGTGATTTTATTATTATCCAGGATGCCGATCTTGAATATGATCCCCGTGAGTATAATTTGATGCTTAAGCCCATGGTCGAGGGATTTGCCGATGTAGTGTATGGGAGTCGTTTTGTGGGCAGTCAACCCCACCGGGTGCTTTTTTTCTTTCACTCCCTGGGTAACCGGTTCCTGACTTTTTTCTCCAACCTCTTTACAAACATTAATATCACGGATATGGAGTCGGGGTTCAAACTTTTCAGGTCTGAAATATTAAAACAGATCAAGCTGAAAGAAAAGAGGTTCGGTTTTGAGGCGGAGGTGACAGCGAGGATAAGTCGTATCCCCGGAATCCGGATTTATGAGATCGGGATATCTTACTATGGCAGAACCTATCCGGAAGGGAAAAAAGTAAACTGGAAAGACGGTTTCCACGCCATCTGGTGTATCATTAAGTATAACCTTGTAAACCGAAAATAACCCTTTGACTCAGCGTGATTGCAACATGTGCAGGTAGTTTGAATTGACTCTCACCCCTAATCTCTGAGCTTTCAGAATATCCGAAAGGGCCTCTTTAAATCTCCCTGCCTTGGCAAATTGATAAGAACGGTTTTGATAATAAATCCCTTTGATCGGATTGAGTTTGATGGCATGGTTAAAATCGGCCAGCGCTTCCGAATCCCTGTTCAGATACCCAAAACAAAGTCCCCGCAGGTTGATGATTGCCGGATCTGACGGTTTGATCTTCAGATAAGAGTTGGCATCTTCAACAGCTTCCCGGTATTGAGAAAGCGAATAATGAGCCAGCATCCGGTTCGACCAGGCCTTGAGATTGGCAGGATCCAGCAAAAGTGCCTTGTCGAGATCGGCCAATGCCAGATCATATCGTTTTTCTGAACCGTAAATGGCCGCCCGGTTGCTCAGCGCTTTGGGATTATCCGGATTCAGTTTGATGGCCTTATTAAAATCGGCCAATGCCTTACCCCTTTTACCTAATGTAAAATAGAGCTCACCCCGGTTGCTATAAGCAAGGTCTCCATCGGGTTTAATTGCGATAGCCCTTGAATAGTCCTCGATTGCCTTTTGAAAGTGCTTTTCTTTACGGTGGTAAAT
>JAGHDB010000411.1 GCA_021160155.1 Bacteroidales bacterium
GCTACTCTGATGAATAAAGGACTTGAAGCTATCGAGGCCAAATGGCTTTTTAATCTTGAACCGGATCAAATTGACATCGTGGTGCATCCTCAATCAATTATCCATTCTATGGTGCAGTTTGTGGACGGGTCGGTTAAAGCCCAGATGGGTATGCCGGATATGCGCCTTCCCATTCTTTTTGCGCTGAATTATCCCGGTCGTTCTCCTGCTTCATTCCCAAGACTCGATTTCAGGGAAATTAACCAATTGAACTTTTCATATCCCGATAAGAAAAAATTCCCGAACCTAAATATTGCCCTGAAAGCTTTACGACAGGGAGGTAATATTCCCTGTGTGATGAATGCTGCAAATGAGGTAGCGGTGACTGCTTTTCTGCAGAAGAAAATCAGTTTTACCGGTATGCCGGAGGTAATAGAAAGAACTATTGGGCAAGCCTCGTATATTTCTGATCCCGGACTTGAAGATTATTTTGCATCTGATCTTGAAGCCAGAAAAATAGCCGAATCCATCGTTTCACAATTTATGCGTAAAATATGACAATCTTGATTAAAGCGGCTCAACTGCTGCTCAGCCTCTCCATCCTGGTTATTATTCATGAACTGGGTCATTTTACCTTTGCTAAAATATTTAAAACACGGGTAGAGAAATTTTATCTCTTTTTTAATCCCTGGTTCAGCCTCTTCAAAGTTAAAAAAGGAGAAACCGAATATGGTATAGGCTGGTTGCCTCTTGGCGGGTTTGTGAAAATTTCGGGGATGATTGATGAATCAATGGACCGTGAACAGATGAAAAAGGAACCCCACCCCTGGGAGTTCCGGTCTAAGCCTTCAGGACAGCGATTGCTGATAATGCTTGGCGGAGTACTGTATAATGTGATTTTCGCCTTTCTGATCTACTCCATGGTTCTTTTTACATGGGGAGAAAAATACCTGCCGACAGCTAATGTACAATACGGAATTATCTGTGATACACTTGCACTGGATATGGGATTGCACAACGGGGATAAAATCCTTACTCTCGACCATCAGCCTGTGGAGGATTTTCTGGATGTAGTCCCTCAGATTGTTTATAAGGGAGCTAAAAGCATTCAGGTTGAACGGGACGGGAAAGAAATTGACATCCCTGTACCGGATGATTTTGTCAAACGTTTTCTGGATAAGAAAAGTTTTATTTATTACGCTTATCCTTTTGTAGTGAAAGAGTTTACTAAAGGGGCACCGGCCAAAGAAGCCGGTATGCGGGAGGATGACCGTATTTTGGGAATCAACGGAAAATCCCTGCCCTATTTTGATCTGTTTGTTCTTGAACTACAAAAGCATATCGGTGAGCAGGTTACCATTCAGGTCGACCGTAACGGGCAAAAACTTGATCTGCCGGTCACCGTCCCGGAGTCGGGGAAAATCGGTGTGTATCCTGTGGATCCGAAATCCTTTTTTGAGTTAAAGGAGATCCATTACGGATTTTTCCAGTCATTGCCGGCAGGAGTGAAGAAAGGGGTGCAAACGATCTCTTCTTACCTGAAAGATCTGAAATTAATATTTTCACCTGAAACCAAAGCCTATAAATCACTCGGTGGATTCATCGCCATCGGGAATATTTTCCCGGCTCAGTGGGACTGGCAGGTGTTCTGGAAAATGACGGCTTTTCTTTCGATTATGCTCGCAGTGCTGAACGTACTACCCATCCCGGCACTTGACGGAGGCCATGTGTTGTTTCTGACGTATGAAATTATTACCGGCCGTAAGCCAAGTGATAAGTTTATGGAGATTGCCCAGATCGTTGGGATGGTTATTCTGTTGGCATTGGTTATTTATGCCAATGGAAATGATCTGATCAAGCTCTTTACCAAATAGATTATTTTTTCATATCTTTAGGATGTCCCCCGCTGTACATACCATTAAAACCGATCATTATGAATAAAATGATGTGGCAGGTTTTTGCGATTGCCATTGTGGCTCTGTCTGTAACTGCCTGCAAAGAAAAAAAGCGGGAAGATTTACTGCCTCCTATCACGGGTAAACCCGGTGAAGTGGTGCTGGTTATGGAAGAGAATCTTTATAAAGGTATGGCAGGGGATTCCATTTTCAACCTGTTGAGCCAGCAAGAACCTGCTTTGCCTCAATATGGAATGGAAGGTGGTGAGCCGATGTTTGATCTGGTACAGATCCCCCATGCAGCTTTTACCAAGCTTTTCCGTACCCACCGGAATCTGATCATTACCCGTATCGGTTCTCAAATACCCAAGCCCGCCATACGGGTTGAAAGAAATTACTGGGCAAAAACCCAACTGATTCTGCGACTGGATGCTCCGGATAAAAAGCAATTTGTCAAACTGGTTGAAGACAACCGGGATTTTATTATTCAAACTCTCAGAAATGCCGAGATCCACCGGCAAATGTTGTTGAATGTGAAATATGAAAATATAGATCTGGCCCTCTCCATGTTGCGTAACCACCAGATCAACATGAGTTTTCCCAAGGGCTTCGAATTAAAAGTGGATACCGGACATTTTTTGTGGGTTCAATATGAACCGGAAGAGATGATACAGGGAGTTTTTATCTGGGATCGCCCCTATACAAGCGAATCACAGCTGGATTACGGGAAATTGGTCCGGTATATCGACCGGCATTTGAAACCAAGAGTTCCCGGATCTTCTCCGGGATCTTATATGGCTATTGAATTCGATGCTCCTGTTTTTAGCCGGGTGTTTGAACACAATGGGTGTTATACACGTGAACTCAAAGGACTTTGGAAAATGGAAGGAGACTGGATGGGCGGACCGTTTATTGCATGGACCCTGGTAGATGAACGCAGACAACGTCTGGTTACCTGCTTTGGTTTTATCTATGCTCCGAAATACAATAAACGAAACCTCATCAGGAAGATAGAGAGTATATTAACCACTATTAAATTCCCTGATTAATCGACAAATTCAAATCGCTGATTCCGCTTTCTCGGGATGAAACCCGCTTGTCTGATCGCTTCCTGAATGCCGGTTGTATCCATCCGGTATGCGGCTCCTGCAGCAGATACCACATGTTCTTCGATCATAATGGAACCAAAATCATTAGCCCCCGCATGCAGACACACCTGGCCGGTTTGAATACCTGTCGTCAGCCAGGAGGGTTGAATATTTTGAATGTTTTGCAGAACCAAACGCGAAATGGCTATCAAACGAATGTAATCCCGAGGTCCCTGGTGGTTGATAATTCCTTTCTTTTCTCGTAATACCGTGCCTTCATCCATAAAAGGCCAGGGAACAAAATTTAAAAATCCAAAATGGCCATCGGGTTTTTCTGATTGTACATCCCGTAATACCAAAAGGTGGTCAACACGATCTTCAGGCTTTTCAATATGTCCGAACATCATGGTAGCCGAGGTAGGCAGATTCAGACGGTGGGCAATCCGCATAACTTCAAGCCATTCACCGGCAGAACATTTAACTTTTGAAACCTGATTTCTTATACGGTCAACCAGAATTTCAGCTCCGGCTCCGGGCAATGAATCCAGTCCCGCCTCGCATAGTCTGACTAATGCTTCTTCAAATGAACACTGTTCCATTTTTGCAAGATGCACTACCTCCGGTGGACCGAGAGCATGAAGTTTCAGATCGGGGAATTCTTCTTTCAGATTACGAAACAAACGAATATAGAAATCAAGTCCTAAACGGGGATGCAATCCCCCCTGAAGCAATAACTGATCACCACCCAAAGCAAACAACCCGCGGATTTTATCACGATATTCATCCATTGTGGTAACATAGGCATCCGGATCATCTTCACGACGGCAAAAATTACAAAAAGAACAAAAGGAGATACATATATTGGTGATATTCACATTGCGGTCAATGATCCATCCTACCTCATGACCGGGGTGAATCTTCATACGGATGGCATGCGCCGCTTCCATTAATGCACCTTCTGAAGCATTCCGGTAAAGAAAAATAGCTTCATCACGATCCAAAAAGCCACCCTGACAGGCTTTATCGAGTAATTGATCTGTTGTATTCATCGCTCTATTCCCAAACGCGCGAAATTAGGGTAATTTATTAAATTTGTTCACTAATTAGCCATCAAACATCATGAGACTCGAAATATCTTCACAAATCGGAGAGAAAAAATCCCGTATAGTGTTACTGGCCGGTAAAGAGATACCTGACAGAATCGGTCTTACTCCGCAGGAACATGCATATGCGGGTCAGAGTCTGGCTAACGACCGGAGAATCGTGAGGATCAACCGGTATGATTATTGGATCTTTCTGGTCACACCGGATCCTGATTCTGCCGGATCCGATTTGCTTGAATCCATCCGGCTCGATGGTGTGGCTGTACTTATTCAATTGAATCAGTTAAAAGTCACAGAGGCTCTGTTAATTGATGAGTCGCGTCAACCCGGCTGGCCTGTGGCTTTTGCCGAAGGGGTGCTGCTGGGTAGTTATCAGTTTTTAAAATACCGGAAAGACGCATCGAAAAAAAGCAATCCGTTTCAAAAACTGATCATTACGCCGGATCTCACCCTGCCGGTTGATGAATTAAATATCTTGACTGATGCCGTGAATAAAACACGTGATCTGGTCAATGAACCGGTCAACGTGCTGAACGCTCCGAAATTGGCTGATACTATTGTGACTCTGGGGCAAGAAGTGGGCCTCATTACGGAGGTTATGGATAAAAATAAAATAGAGTCGTTGAATATGGGCGGGTTGCTGGCAGTCAACCGGGGCAGTATTGATCCGCCAAGATTTATTGTTGTGGAATGGAAACCCGAACGTCCGGTTAACGACCGGCCACTGGTTCTGGTGGGTAAAGGAGTTATGTATGATACCGGAGGATTAAGCCTGAAACCTACTCCCAACAGTATGGATGAGATGAAATGCGATATGGCCGGTGCAGCAGCCGTAACAGGTACACTTTACGCCCTTTCGCGGATGAACTGGCCGGTGCGCACAATTGGTCTGATCCCCGCTACCGATAACCGTCCTGACGGGAATGCCTATACACCGGGTGACGTGATCCGGATGCACGACGGAACCACGGTAGAGGTACTCAATACCGATGCCGAAGGACGGCTGATCCTGGCTGATGCCCTGAGTTATGCGAAAAGATATAAACCCGGACTGGTACTTGATTTGGCTACTTTAACAGGAGCAGCCCAGTTATGCCTTGGGTCAGAGGCTTCTGCCGTGATGGGAACGGCAGAAGAAAAAGTGTTTGATACACTGATTGAAGCCGGATATCAGGTACATGAACGTCTGGTTGCTTTGCCTCTGTGGAAAGAGTACCTGAAATTGCTGGATTCTGACATAGCGGATCTGAAAAATATCGGAGGCCGAATGGCCGGTGCCATTACAGCCGGGAAGTTTCTTGAACATTTTACCGATTATCCGTGGATACATATTGATATTGCCGGCACTGCTTTTTTAACCAAAGAGGCAGGTTACCGGCCGGTTGGCGGAACCGGTGTGGGCGTAAGACTGCTGATAGAATTTATCCGCAGGTTTTATAAAATAAAAATGTAATAAAATTATCATGCATGAACACAAAGTAGTTGCTGGTATTACTCAGGGAGATATCAACGGAATCGGATACGAAGTCATTATTAAAACACTTCAGGATCCGAGAATTCTGGAATTCTGTACACCGGTAGTATATGGCTCTCCTAAAGTGCTGGCGTACCACAGAAAAGCGATTCACATTCCGAATTTCAGTTTGAATAGCATCATGAGCGCCAAAGATGCCAACCCTAAACGGGCGAATCTCATCAACTGCCTGGATGACAACGTACGTGTAGAGCTCGGAAAATCAACCCCCATTGCGGGTGAATCTTCAATTATTGCATTGGATCAGGCGATTAAGGATTTAATGGATTATCATATTGATGTGTTGGTTACGGCGCCGGTGAATAAACACAATATTAAACGGAAAGATTTTCATTTTACGGGACATACCGAATACCTGCAGCATAAACTGAACGCCAAAGAGACACTGATGATGATGGTTTCGGATCAAATGAAAGTGGGTGTAGTTACGGGCCATATTCCTCTTTCTGAGGTAGCTGATACGATTTCAGGAGAGTTAATCCGTAAAAAAGTCGAATTGATGAACCGGTCGCTAAAGGATGATTTTAACATTCGGGAACCCAGAATTGCGGTACTTGGACTAAATCCGCATGGCGGTGATGAAGGCCTGCTTGGGAA
>JAGHDB010000373.1 GCA_021160155.1 Bacteroidales bacterium
A
Organism: Bacteroidales bacterium; assembly: GCA_021160155.1. GTDB lineage: Bacteria > Bacteroidota > Bacteroidia > Bacteroidales > UBA12481 > JAGHDB01. The sequence goes on from JAGHDB010000373.1 coordinate 2, forward strand.
TATGAATGAGAGAAGATAAAACGTATACCGAAGGTTTCGATAAGGAGGGTCATTTGGATGAAAACGGCATAAGCATATATGTCGATTACCTGAAAGGCCGGGCTACTGCATTGCCCGAAAAGATACGCCAACATGTAGCCGACTGTGCTACATGCCGCCTGGCTGTTATGGAGGTTGCCGATCTGCTAGACCGGGTTGAAGAGCCTGCGGCGGAGTATGCTGCTCAAACAGACCGGCAACCGACTGTTGCACCTAAGAGAAAGTCGACCTGCCTATGGCGGGTAGTGGGCAGAATTGCAGCAGGACTTGCTGCTGTGCTGGTACTTGCATGGTTCATCCAGAAGATGCTTCCCGACCGGCAATCTTCTACACATATTGCCGGCAAACATACTACCGATTCAACATTTTCAACCTATACAAAAGATTCAACCTCTTTTATCCCCGATACCATTCGTTACGCCCAGGCTTTCACACCCGATCCGGCCTACGAAAACCTGATGAAGGCACGATACCGTGGTATAAATAGATCTGAACTGCAGGCTCCTGCAGCCGCCACTCATCTGGCACCAGGTGATACGTTGTGGATGCACTGGAAACCGAAACAAGGTGAGCAATATCTGATCCGGATCATAGATAACCACGAGAAAGAGGTCGCCCTGATTCACCCATCATCGCCCGGTGAAGTCGCTTGGACAATACGCCTGAAACCCGGGCGGTATTATTGGAAGTTCGAGGGTGAAAAAGAACTGTATAAGGTTGGGAGTATTTTGGTGATGAGGGATAATTAAGGAATCGTTTTCACTGCATCACCCCATTAAGAAGAACTGAATGAACTTGATTTAATTGATGCTTTACCTTAACCTGAAAACATCCTCAACGCCTGTGGAAAATTTAAAATCGTCAATTTGCGACAGACTATATTTATAGAAAGAAATGGGCACTTGAATCATTGTTGTTCGGTAAAACCGGAACATTCGTTTAAACTATAATTATCTGATATTCAGACATAATATTTTTTGATCTCATAACCAAGCCCCCCTCATTTCAGGGAAAAGTGTCCCCTGGTAATTAATTTTATTACTTCTATTCACTACAATCCAAGCTTCTTCAGGGTCTTCAAGAAAACGATATATATTGATATAGTTCATCAATTGCTGACGGATGACAGATATCATATTCGAAAATGACCAGCTTCTGCTGATTTTGCATAGATGAGATATGATCAAAATAAGCCGGATCATTTATTAAAATGCGCATTTCACCAGGATCACTTTTTTCATCATAAAGTTTTTTAAAGTTTACCTTAATTAACGTTCGGTTGTCATAAGTATTTAAATAACGTAATGTATCATTGAAAACTGTCAGATTGGGTTTTGTGTCGTCGTATGCCCCCAACCACCATGTTCAATTTAGTCATGTCGTAGTCAGGAAGTTTATCCTTTTTACAACAAACTTTTATATGAAAAGTTGTCAAGTTGACAAGCTGTTGCTCTTTAAGGCTGTAAAACGTTCTTCGTCGGTGGGTTACCTGAACCACGGCAGGTTATATCCTCCGTGACTCATTGCCAGTCCGAAAAAAGTACCGAATGCGGCCAGTAGAATAACCCCGAGTATCAGTCCGGCATACCCGATGATCAGCGCTGCAGTAGCCATTCCGTGACCCTGAAGTTCGCCGCCTGAATGATTGATACGATTCAGCGCAACATGACCCAGGATCACTCCCACAAGCGGACCGATAAACCCGGCAGCAAAAAAACCGAAAACACTCACCAGCAGAGAGATCAATGCCAGAGGCTCGGTACGAGGCGGTTGGTACCGGTCGTCATAAGAGTGTCTGCCGGCATTGTACCGCTCGCCGGCTTTTGAACCAACCGGTGCCCCGCAATGGGGACAAAAAAATGCTTGTGCCGGGACCTCTTTACCGCAGGATGTACAATATTTTTTTTCAGATTCGTTAATAACTTTCATTATATAAAGGATTTGTTTGATAGGTAACAAAGATAAAAAATCCCTCAATCACTTTTTCTTATCTTTATTCCATGACTCGCTATTTGATATATTTTGTATTTATCCTGCTGTTTATCACGACATGGGAGAGCAGTGCCCAACTGGTGAAAGTAACTGCCGCCGATGGCCGGAAAGTAGATACTATTCGGATTGAAAAGAACTGGCGCACGCGCGATGCGATCATCCTCTCGGAATTAACATTTCAACCGGGCGACCGGATCACGCCGGAACAACTGGAACAATCACTGCGCAAAATTTGGAACCTGCAGCAATTCTCTGCCGTCAGTTACCGCTGGGATACCCTCAGTGGCGGACGAAACGTGCTGGTGCTCATAGCTGACGATGCGCTTACCATTGCTCCGATCTTTTCGGCATGGAGCCATCCCTGGAGCGGGTATGCCATTCGTCTGGGCATAGACGACCGCAATGTGCTGGGCCGTAATATCCACCTTGAAGGACGGATACAATTCGGCACCCCCTCCTACGGGGAGTTGAAAATCACCATTCCCCGTCAGCTTCTTTACCGTAATATGACGCTCAGTGCCGGGTATGAAGAGAAGTGGCTCAACATCACCGATCACTGGTACACCGCACTATATGAAAAAGCATCCTATTCACAATTCAAAGCCAGAACCCGTAAAATCAGCCTGTTGACCGGGAATCCTTTTCACGAGGATTTTCATTATACCTTTTCGCCCGATTTCAAAATATCCTGGATCAACACCGCCGCCGTCAGACAATATCATGCATCACATTCCGG
>JAGHDB010000050.1 GCA_021160155.1 Bacteroidales bacterium
CTTAGACCTGAACTCGGATGTTACGGCAATGATCATGTTAAGAGTCCGAATATTGATCAATTAGCTGGTGAAGGGGTGCTTTTCAGAAATGCTTTCTGCCAGTCTGCCGTATGTAACCCTTCCAGAGCTAGTCTTTTAACTGGATTAAGACCCGATGCGACCGAAGTCTGGGATTTAAAAACTAATTTAAGAACTACCCTGCCGGATGTAGTCACATTGCCGCAATATTTTAAAAATAACGGGTATAAAACCGTTTGCATCGGAAAAATATTTCATAATATTTTCCCCGATTCGCTCTCTTGGAGCGAACCAAAAATTTATGTTAAGGGATTCCCCTTTGATCCTGATGCAGGATATTTCAGTGATGAGAATTTGTCATATATCGAAAAAAGAAAAGCAAGCTTTATCGCTGCAGGAAATACAAGAAACTTAGACCGTTTCGGAAAATGGTATATCAAAGCCAGCGCTACAGAATGTCTCGATGTTCCTGATAATACTTATTATGACGGAGCTCAAACCGATATTGCTGTTAAGAAACTTGAAGAACTGAAAGAGTATGGAAAACCGTTTTTCTTTGCGGTTGGGTACTACCGTCCTCATCTGCCTTTTAATGCACCGAAAAAATATTGGGACCTATATCAAAGAGATAAAATTCCGTTGGCAAAAAATCCATATATTCCTGAGAATATGCCAATTATGGCAATTAATAACCTTCGTGAATTAAAAGGCTATACTGATTTTCGTACGGTACGACATCCATCGAAAGGTTCTATTACCGAAGGTGAGGCAAGATTGCTGAAACATGGCTATTATGCATCTGTTAGTTATACGGATGCGCAAATAGGCCGTTTGTTGGATCAACTTGAAAAAACAAAACTGATTAACAATACCATTGTAATCCTCTGGGGTGACCATGGCTGGAAACTTGGAGAACACAATAGCTGGGCAAAAATGACGAACTTTGAGATTGATACCCATGTGCCATTGATCATAAAAGTTCCGGGTATGCCGGAAAACGGCAAACAATGTAAGGCTCTTGTTGAGTTCGTCGATATTTATCCCACACTATGTGAACTATCTGGTATTCCTGTTCCGGAGAACCTTGACGGATTAAGTTTAAAGCCACTGTTGCTGGATGTGAAAAAACCTTGGAAAACAAAAGTTTTCAGCCAGTTTCTCAGAGAAGGTATCTGGAAATCTCCGGATGGCAATCCTTACATGGGATATTCAATAAGGACTGAGCGATTTCGTTACACCGAGTGGTATAACTGGGAAACGAAAGAGTTTACAGCTAATGAATTATACGATCATCAATCGGACCAGGATGAAAATGTAAATGTTGCCGGTCATCCGGAATATAATGAAATTGTCAGAAATCTGAAGAGATTAATCCCATGCCCGTGGTTACAACATGATCGGTTTAAGTAACCCCATGACAACCCGACAACCATTGTCCTTTTAATAAAAGAGCATTGCAGGTGTTACAAAACTTCCACAGGTTCGTCTTATAAGCATATAAAAACCTATATTGACGAATCATGCGGAGATTACTACTTCTGACGGGAATATTATTGCTGGCGGTTTACGGTGTTTATGCTACGGATACAAATCCAGATAAACGCAATTACCGTACAAAGAAATTTTCAGGAAAGGCACCGGTCATAGACGGTCTGCTTACCGATGATGCCTGGACTCAGGCTGTTAAATCAGGTAACTTCACTCAATTTCAACCTTACGAGGGAAGAGCACCCAGTCAGAAGACCGAATTTGCCATTCTATACGATGAAAATAATCTTTATGTGGCTATTTGGGCCTATGATAACAGTCCGGATAGCATCATCCGCCGTTTGACCCGGAGGGACGAAATCGACGGGGATTTGGTGGGAGTTGATTTTGACAGCTATTATGACCACCGGACCGCATTCGGATTCTGGGTGAGTGCCGGCGGGGTGAAAATGGACCGGATCGCTACCAATGACGGTGGAACCGAAGACAATACCTGGGATCCTATCTGGTATGTTGAAACCCATATAGGCGATAAAGGCTGGACTGCAGAAATGAGGATTCCTTTGAGTCAACTCCGCTTTGGTGAAATGGTGAACCAGATCTGGGGCATGAATGTGGTACGGATGATATACCGCCATAACGAAATTTCTCTCTGGTCGCCCATTCCGCGTGATATTAGCGGGTATGTTCATATGTACGGGGATCTTCAGGGAATAGAGGGGATCAGGCCGAGAAAGCAGGTAGATGTCACACCCTATACGGTTGCTTCGGTCGAACGGTTTGAAAAAGTTGCGGATAATCCCTTTAAAACTTCCGGTAAAGACTCTCATTACTCTGCCGGAGTGGATGCGAAAGTGGGGATTACCAATAATTTTATTCTCGATCTGACCATCAACCCGGATTTCGGTCAGGTAGAGGCGGATCCATCCCAGGTCAACCTGACTGCTTTCGAGACATTCTATGAGGAGAAAAGACCCTTCTTTATTGAAGGCAGAAGTATTTTGAGCATGCCGCTGATGATGGGAGACGGGGATCTGGCCAATGAAAACCTTTTCTATACCAGAAGAATCGGGCGAAGGCCGCATGGTTCCTCATCCCTGAATACCGGAGAATACAGCAATCATCCTGATTTTACCCGGATACTCGGAGCGGCGAAAATTACAGGGAAAACTAAAAACGGATGGTCGGTCGGATTGCTTGAGAGCGTGACATCCGAAGAAAAAGCGGAAATTACATCCGGAGAAAATACCCGTTATGAAACCGTCGAACCGATGACCAATTATCTGATCGGAACCATTCAGAAAGATTTTAATCAGGGGAATACACTGGTATCCGGTATGGTCACTTCAACCAATCGTAAGCTGGATCAAACCGGTATGGAAACTATGCTGCACCGCTCTGCCTATACGGCGGGACTGAATTTTACGCAGTTTTTTAAAAATAAGTCTTACATGTTGATGCTGAAAACTTATTTCAGCCGGGTAAATGGCTCTGCAGAAGCCATTACCCAAACCCAGATGTCTCCCGCCCGTTATTACCAGCGTCCGGATATCGACTATGTAACCCTGGATACCACCCGTACAGGCCTGACAGGTAACGGGGGAACTTTTTTTCTCGGCCGGATCGGGAATGCGAAATTTCAGTACGGTGCCTTTCTGACCTGGAAATCTCCCGGAGTGGAACTGAATGATGTGGGATATATTCAAACTGCAGATCAGATCCTGGAGATATTATGGGCCGGATACCGTTTTAATGAACCTTTCTGGATCATCCGGCAAGCTGGTCTGAATACCAATCATTGGACGGGTCATGATTTCGGTGGCCGTTTTCAGGGATACGGTGGTAATATAAATGGTCAGGCAGAATTTAAAAATATGTGGTCCGCTTCTTTTAACTTAAACTGGCAGTCACCCGAATTGGATACGAGGCTGTTACGTGGAGGTCCGGCCTTTAAAAGCGTTGCCTCATTAATGTCCGGATTTTCAATGTCCACCGATTCAAGGAAGAAATTCATTGCCAGAGCCAATATGTTTTTTAAAAGAGCACAGTTTGACCATATGAACATGAACCGGTTCAATATGGATTTTACTTACCGTCCGTTTAATACCTTGTCACTTACCCTCTCTCCCTATCTGACGCAGATAGATAACAACATGCAGTATATGGGAAAGCAGGATTTTGGTGGCGAACCCAGGTATC
>JAGHDB010000309.1 GCA_021160155.1 Bacteroidales bacterium
TATCAAAGGCAGGTCTTTTATGCCGGATATCCAGTAATAGTGTAAAAAATCTGAGGTTGGTCCGGGGAACGACATCATTTGAGAAAAAGAAAGTTCCGGTGCCAAGAGCGAAAACCAGCAATAATACCGGCAACATTATTTTAAACAGTGAAATACCCGAAGATTTCAGGGCTGATAGCTCAGAGTGTTCTCCCAGGTTGCCGAATAACATAATGGAAGAGAGAAGAACTCCCAGTACCATGGCTCTGGGTCCGAGCCGAACCGATACATAGAGGAGCAATTCTGCAACTACTTTCCAGTTCAATCCTTTCCCGGCCAATTCATCAATCCATTTCCAGACAAACTGAAGAATCAATACGATCATAGCCAGAATAAAGGTCATAATAAACGGACCGATAAATGACTTGACCATATACAGGTGCAACCGTTTCATAAAAGCTGTGATTGTAAAGAGAACGAAAGAAAAGAGGAGGTAGTATCGTTGAATAAAAAGGGTTTAGTGTCCCGATCCAAGCAGGGTGCAAAGTTGTTCGATTTGCTTATTCCAAAGGTCCTTAGCATCTTCAACTTCATCTTCATCCGCAAAGTCAGTGACCAGCAGGGCCACATCTCCCGTAAGGTCTCTCTTGATGATTTTAAATTCAAAATAGGAATCATCTTCTTCATCAAGCCATCGGTAGCGGACCACCTTGTTGTCTTTATGTAATACTTTTTCGGCTCGTTGAGCGGTGCCTTCCCAGATAAAAGTGAATATGTTATTTTCAAGAATGACATCATCGGCAAACCACTCAGAAAGCCCGCTGGCTGTATTGAGTCGGGCGTAAAGAACCTTTGGGGAGGAATTGACTGCGTATTCAATTTCAAACCGTTTTTTACCCATTTGTGCTGTGGATTTCTATAAAATGCGTGTCATGCAATATAAGAAAAAATCATATATTTGCAACCACTTTTTGGCGAGGTAGCTCAGATGGTTAGAGCGTTTGATTCATAATCAAGAGGTCGCGAGTTCAAATCTCGCCCTCGCTACAAGGAAATGCCGCGTCTGGTTCGAGAGCTTAATAGACTGCCATTCTGCGGGTTTCGATCCATCGGGCGGTCTGTAATGTATAAAGATATATCCCCGGTGGTATTTGTCCGGCACTTATCTTGATCTGGTGTATACCAATGGGCTGGCCTGTTATTTTTCTCGTAAACAGTACTTTCCCGGTTAGGTCTCTGACATAGAGTGTAACGTTTCCGGATTGGTCAAGTTGGTATGGAATCCATGTAAACTGTGAAAATGGATTGGGGCTGTTTTGTAAAAGACGATTCACACCGGTACGACCGGATTCATCAATACCACTGGCATTGATTGAAACAGAGGATAGAAATGCATCCGGATAGTTTTCAGAATTATAGGTTTTGTCATAGGCTTGATCGGTAACCGGATAATTAAATGAATAAGTATATCCGGTCACTAAAATCTCGCCGTTGGATTTTTGGGCCAATCCCAGACCTTTATCATCGAAACTTCCGCCCAGGAAAGTAGCGTATTCGAGGTTGTGATTGGTTATATTGAAACGTATTAGAAATACGTCTTTATTACCAATGGCTTCTGTACTGACAGCATCCCCGGTCACGTGAAAATCCGGTGAGTGTGTGTACCCGGTTACATAAAGGTGGTTGTTCGAGTCGAGATACAGATCGGTTGCTTCGTCTTCGTCATATCCTCCCAGATAAGTCCCATATAAAAGGTCCTGGGTCCCTGCAATACCATCGGGGAGCAGTATGGTTACATATGCATCCTGATAAATACCTTCCCTGGATTTTCTAAGGGCATCAGCTGTGGTTGGAAAGTCGGTTGACCAGGTGGTTCCGGCAATCATGATCCGATGATTACTGCCGATTATCACACTATTCGCATAATCTGTGGATGTGCCGCCAAGAAAGGTGCTGTAATTTAGCTGGTTGTTGGTAAATTTCATAACAAAAGCATCCTGATTATTACTGCCGTCTGCTCCCAGAACATTATCCATGGCATCGGCAGAAACCGGAAAATCAGCCGAAGTTGTTTGTCCCGTTAGATAAAAAGTTGACGAAGATGTAGGATCCCATGCAACTCCTGTTACCTGGTCTTCGCCTGTGCTCCCCAGATAACTGGCATATTCCATCGCACCGTTCAGACTCATTTTGATAATAAATCCGTCAGCAAGTCCGCCGGCACCGTAAGTAGCATCATAAGCGTCACCCGTAACCGGAAAATCACTTGATGTAGTGCGTCCGCCTATCAAAAGGGATTGGCCTGCTTCAAGATCAAGCGGGGTATCGTTTCCCAATCCGCCAACATAAGTAGAAAAATTCAGTGTGCTGCCGTCCGCACTCATGGAAGCAATGAACAGATCTCCGCCCAATTTATTTTCATCCTGAAATGCTCCGCCGGTTACCGGAAAATCATCTGAAAAAGTTGTCCCTGTGAGAAAAATTTTCTCATCTTTATAAACCATGGCATATGCGACGTCTTGCAAACTTCCGCCCAGGAATGTGGTGAATAACAGTTCATTTCCATTTGCTGTAAAACAACTGATAAAAGCATCTGAAGCACCTTTCAGATCATGTTGATAGGCTCCGTTGGTTGTCGGAAAATCTGTCGACCAGGTATAACCTCCCAAGTAAATTTGATCATTTTCGTCAACGGCAATATCCATGGCCTGTTCTTCGGAATTCCCTCCCAGGTAAGTTGAAAAAACCAGTGGATCAATGCGCAGCATTTGTGTGGGGTTATAAGAAGTTATATGAAAACCGGCAGTGTTTTCACCAGTCATAATCATTTGACAAGCAACTGACTGCCCATTCTGAACAGCATGTAATTCTCCCTGTATCCTGTCACCAATGGAGGTGGTTAACACCAGGTTATTGTGCAGTACCGAAATTTTGTTTGCACCGGAAAAGGTCAGTTTTATTTGCTGTGGATCGGCACCCGGGCGGACTATAAAATCATATCGAACCTGCCCACGGTCGAGTGAAAGTTCCATGTCAATGCCGGGATAAATATTCTGTATTGATACCGACTGATAGGCGGGGACCCGGGTTGCCCATCCGGCAGGTTGCGTGCCGGTAAAATAGTTGAAATAGCAACCGGATCTGTAGTGTGACTTAAACTGAACGGGTGAGACGGGTTGACCAAATGACATGGCAACTACCTGCCCGTTTACTCTGCCCTCAGCCGAGGTGCCGGCAAACCGGTAGTAATCATATATAATGCCACCCGTAGTAATCCAAACATTTACTCCGCGTGTTTTCGCAAGAAAATGAACCTGATCAGGCCATTGTCCCTGGTTGGCAATAAAACAAAGATTGCTGTGTTGTTCGGGTACTTTGGCGTGTCCTTGGATACCTATGCCCAGAATGGATAAAACCAACATGGCCGTAAGGGTAGCTTTTTTCATGTGTCAATCGTTATTATTGTAATAATTCCCCTAAATTAAAAAAAAGAAACCGGAATTGAGATTCTTCGCATTTGCCCGAAATGATTCTCTCGTATCCGGATAATTTCTGTTATTTGCCGGTAAGATCCGTTCGTTCACCGATTTAATCTTTATTTAATTTATGAACCTCATTATCTTTATGCGAATA
>JAGHDB010000049.1 GCA_021160155.1 Bacteroidales bacterium
GTATTTAGGTGTACCTTTTGTAGTGATACCCATGATCGGGAATAATATTGTCAGAGCCACAGGAGACACTTTTCTGCCCGGTATGTTAATGGCTACATCGGCAATCATCAATATCATTCTGGATCCCCTGCTGATTTTCGGTTATGGCCCGTTCCCCGAAATGGGAATTAAAGGCGCCGCTTTAGCAACGGTAATTGCGAGAAGTACAGGTTTAATTTTCATTCTGATAGTTTTAATAAAAAGAGAAAACCTTTTAACCCTGCATTTCGGACGTTTAAAAAATATCTTTTCAACCTGGAAAAATGTGCTGTACATTGCCGGTCCCTCTTCATTACGAATGCTCATTACGCCAATTTCAATAGGATTCATCACCAGGATTATTGCCGGTTTTGGTAAAGAGGCGGTTGCAGCTTTCGGAGTGGCATCACGGGTAGAAATGTTTGCCTTAATGGTTATTGGATCATTGGGATCGGTATTGATTGTTTTTATCGGTCATAATATCAGCAAACATAAATTCTCCCGTATTTTCAAATCGTTAAACTATGCCCTGAAATTTTCTATGAGCTGGAGCGTGCTGGTATTTATTATCATTCTGTTTTTCGGACAGGCAATTGCTTCGGTTTTTACCGATGATTTGCTGGTAACAGGTATTACAAAAAGTTACTTTTTGATCGTGGGTGCAAGTTATGGGTTCCAGGGACTGGTCATGTTAAGCACTGCCAGCTTCAACGGACTCAATAAGCCCTATCCGTCGATGCTGTTTTCAATAACCAGAATGCTGGTAATATATGTTCCTCTTGCCTGGATCGGATCTAAAATGTTTGGTGTGAACGGCGTATTTTGGGCCGGGTTTATCGCAAATGTTTCTATCGGCACACTCTCATTTATATTTTTACACCGGACTATTAATAAAATCCGGCTTGCACCATCATAATAAAGTCAATTTAACTCATTGATTATGCTGATTGCATGCTTGCCTCTTCCGGTATGATAATTTATCAGTGTTGTCCGGTAAAATTTGTACTTTTAGGCATGGTCAATTTTTTTAGTTTGCACTGTAAAATTAACCATACTTGGGGTTAGCTCCTCGGGGCTACCCCATTTTTTATTGTAAAACCATTGCTTTCAATTTTTTCACAATATCAAGGAGAGCGGCTTGATGCTCTTTGTCTTGTTCAGTCCGGTACGCAGCTTCAATATCCGGTATGGCCCAGGTATATTCTGTTTCATATAAATATTGAGCCGCTTTGTACCGTACCGGCCAGGAGTGATGCCTCAGCAAACCAATCGACCAGCGTATGGACGACCTTGAACGAATGCGGTAAAGGTTATCAATCGCCTGAATAACTACAGAATCTTCATTGTTAAAAAGATTCCAGAAATTCTCTTTCTCAAAACTCTCAGTTTCAGGATAATACAGTATGTCTTTATGGTTGATCCCCGGACGGACCAGCTGGTCTGTATAAGATATCAGGGGCCTGCCGGCTGCCCATCTCGCCATTCTGGGTACAAGCCACCGCATCCCGGCTGTGGCCTCCGGATGACCCACACTGATGAAATACTTTCCCTGACCAAACGCCCCGTTCATGAGCATCGGTTTACCCGGACTAACTCCGCGGGGATAACCCGGATGAGGTGCAATATCGGTAATAATACTCCCCAATACAGTAAGTTGCCGGTTCTGTGTTTCAAACATGGGCCCGTCATAGTACTGCAGAAATAACGAATCACGATCCGCCAGCTCAGGAAAAACCTTTTTGCCTTGCTCATTGAGCCTGAAAGCAATCAAACCCCGGCCACGATCATAGTGGTCACGAATATCCGGCGCAGTGGTTATTTGCAGGCTCGGATAACCGGGAGTCGTTGAAAATAAATACCCGCCGGCACAAATACCCACCAAACCATGCCCCTCTTTTCGGGCAAAATTTCTAACCTTCTCGGCTCCAGTCTGACCCAGGTTGTTGTATTCGTGACTTCCGCTTCCACCCGGAAAGATCAATACATCGAGTTTATTTAAAGCACCACTGATAATATCAGCCCCGGATATTTCCCGTGCAGTGATCCCCGAATCTATGCGCAAAGCTTCTATGGTTTCAAGCACACAAACCGGACTGGCACCTTCTCCGTTAAACACACCTACTCTGAGTAACTGTTGATCTCCTTCAGTCGTAATATTATTACAACTATAAGGAATACAGATGATTAAGAAGATAATTATCCACTTCCACATCAACAAAATATTATACTTCATATTGTTTATTGTTTTGTAAAGAACCGTCTTTAATTATTCTATGAGCCACCGTCCATAACAATATAATCGTAATCAAAATCCATTTATTGATTTTTCAATTGTAAAGATGTTCCCGTTTGATCTGTGTCATTAGCTTACTTTTTTCGACAGGAAAATCTCTTTAAAATAAATGAGCATCATCAGGATTCCGAAAACACCGGCTGTTGCATATAAATAATCAAAGGGGGCACCGCCGATTGCCACAGAAGTGCCTGTTATAACGGTATTTAAAATCACACTGTTCATTGAATATGTATTTTCCAATCGATCGAATACATCATTTCTTTAATTCGTTGATCTTTGCATATTGGGTTATGGGTACTCCCTTTACCCCGGCGTAAAATACTATGATCACGGCCGGTACCGATCCTTCATTTTTGCCATAGTGATAAGTTTCAACCAGTTCAATCAACGCATCTCCGGCTTTCAGATGCAACGTGTTACCATCCTCTTTGTAAACGGTCAACCGGCCTTTCAGCAATACACCGGAATTTATTACCGGATGTTTATGCAAATTAAGTGTGGTATAAGGCGGAATGGTAATTTTAAGAACCGTGATCTCGGGAGTTCCATCCGGATAATGTGGCAGCTGTTCGCCGTCCCAGGACTGAGTGTTTTTTGCCAGGACCTCCACCCGGATTTTTTGTTCATCGGCAAATACCGTTTTCGACAACCAGGCTGCCATTAATCCCGGCCAGGTCTCAGCAGCTTCCTTTCCCGCACGCAGGCCGTAACCATGTCCGCCCGAAGGCAGAATATGCAGTTCAACAGGCACTTTAGCATCACGAAGAGCCTGAGCCATCACCAGGGCACTGTTCCCATAAGGATCATCAGCGGTTTGAAAAAGAAACACCGGTGGGGTGTATCCATCCACCTTCAATTCAGGAGTGAGGGTCCGGTTCTTACCCTGATCCAGATAAGCCGGGTAGATCAACGCAGTAAAATCCGGCCGGCATGACAGTTCGTCAACAGCATCAACCGGCGAATAAGACTGCCTGTTATACAAAGTGCCGGCCCGTGCACTCAGGCTACCACCGGCGGAGAAACCCATCACACCAATTTTATCAGGATACAACTTCCTGGCAACCGCCTGACTACGTATGACCCTAATGGCCCGCTGCACATCATTCAGCGCTCCCAGCTTGTTATCCGGCACCCGGTATTGCAGCACAAAAGCTGTATAACCCAAGCCGTTCAACCATTTGGCGATCTCATAACCCTCCAGATCAATGGCCAGGATATGATAAGCACCTCCCGGACAAACCACAACGGCAGCTCCGTTTTTCTTCTCAGCAGCAGGTTCAAAAACTTCCAGTATCGGCTTACTGACTTCACTGAGCCTGGTCACATTTCCTGACCGGTTATCCGAAATTTTTGCTTCACTTTTGGCATGGGTTTCATTTGGCACCTGCCCCGGCCAAAGTTCAATGACTTCATGGTTCTGGCCAAGTACCGGACCAAATACAAAAAACAATACGAAAGGGAACACTCTTTTCTTCATTACAAACAAACAGACAGTTAATTCACTTGAGTTGTCAATTCTTTTTCTTACCCCAAGCTCCATAAGCCTCATGAACTTTATGATCTTCATCACTGAGCAGTAATATTTTCAAATCGTGTTTGTCGGTAAACCTCCGGTGCGAAGCCCGGTTGTCTTTGCGAACAACCACTATTCTTCGTGGTATGTCCCAAGCTTTGGCTTGATAGTCAAAGCTGGTTGTCCAGTAACCATCACCTTTGGGAAACCAGGCACGCTCGTGAAATATTCTCCCGATTAAAC
>JAGHDB010000370.1 GCA_021160155.1 Bacteroidales bacterium
CATCCGGGTTATCCCGTAAATAAAGAGCTTCCTGAAAATCCAGAAAATAGTTAAGAAAAGTCTGAAAAGCAGCACTGGCCAGGTTAGCCGGTTGGTTGATATCCAGTTGTTTCAGATAATTCCGGTGGTATGAATCAGGCAATTTGGCTGTCCGGCCTTTCAGGATCAGGTAATTTTCAGGATAGAGAATGCGTTGGGTTGCCCAATTGTAGAGAATATCTGTTTGATGGGCACGGACGAATGAGGAGTCGATCTCAGGATATCGTTTTACATACTCTTTCAGCAGTTGGGATTTCAGGTTTCTTACCGAATCAGAATAGGCAATGAACCGGTCGGGTGGCATTGAAAACAGTTGTTTATCAGCAATTTGAACCTGACGATCCAGTTTGCCGGCCAGCATGAGGTAATGGTTGGCCGGACCGAGATTTCCTTCAAAAGCCGTATTATCAGGGAACGACCGGGATTGGATATGAACTACCAAATGGCCGCCGGGTTGAAGATAGATTTGGGTCATCCGGTTGTGGTATATCAGCATTCCGTATACCGGTCCTGTGACCGGGATGACAGTTTCAAAGTGACCGTCGGCATTAATTTTGGTACTGTCAAGTACAGTTCCGGCAGAAAAGGAGAGGTAATCTTCTGTTTTTGGTATAACTTGGCCGCTTATTGTAGCGGTTTCTGCAGGTTTTGAGTGAGGATTACATGCAACCAGCAGAACAATACCGATGGTTGTCAATAATGATAATCGTTTCATGCTGCGGGTGGTTATTGCCCCAGTTTATTCATAAAATTGTTATAGGCCTGATTGTATTTCTCTTCAAGTTTCTTATACCATTCATCCTCATTGTATTGCTTGGCCGTAGTCATTAGTGAAGGCAATTCATAACCCAGCGTATTTTGAATATCATTGGATACTGACGGAATCCAACGATCGGGGAGGGAGGTATAATAGTTGATATTATCGGTAATTGCATTATAACAGTGTTCCATGAGGGCTCTTGCTTCAGTGGTATCACCCAGCGTGTAACGTAAATCAACCTCTTTCAGATCCTGGAGGGTATAACCGATCACATTTATGGGCATGACCTCCTCCAGTTTATTCAGTACATCACGGGCTGAATCGGGTTGGTTTATTCTGATCAGTTGATCTGCCAGCCGGATAAAATTGTTCTTCATGTTCTGCATCATTCTGCGGCAGGTCTCATCCTGGTAAACTTTTGGATTATTGAAGTTGGTATATTTGAATTTATGCATCAGGTTATTGTACAGGATTCCGGTATTAACCATACCCCGCGTGGCCATCTGGCGTTCGCCCTTCACAGGGATCAGGCGGTAGGAGAGTCCGTCAAGTTCAAGGTATTCATCCAGTTTGACTGATCCGGACTGACCGGGAGTAGTATAATACATGGGCCTTTCCCAGTTGTTATAGGCCAGGATATCCAGAATTATGAACTGATCTTTATACATAGCTCCCTGGGTTTGTCCTTCGGGGATAAATCTCCATTGGATCTGGGGCACAATTTCACCGGCACGGGCAGGGGATACTGTTCCGTTGGAGACTACTTTTGCCGAATCAACCGGCAAAATAAAAGTAGCGGTTGGGAAATAATGGAACTGGCGTCCAGAAGAGGTGCCGATCATGGTTTTAGGATCATCGTTGGCTACAAAATCTACTGCCTCTTTCAGATTGACCGGTTGCTTGACTCGTTCGACTATTGGTATATAACCTCGTTGTCCCTGACGGTATTGTTTGTGGGTCAGGGATATAGGCAATGCTTTGGATTCATAATAGGTCCGTTTCAGCTGGTCGATATACCAATCCTGCGGCATGAATGGCATACAGCAAACCCTGACATCTGTTCTCACCTTTTCAACTTCCTGAATATACCACAACGGGAAGGTATCATTGTCGCCATTGGTGAATAGCAGTGCGTTGGGGTCGAGTCCGATGAGATAATCATATGCAAAATCATGGGCGGTGTACCGGCCTGACCGGTTATGATCGTCCCAGTTTTCTGATGCCATGATAGCCGGCACCAAAGCCAGGGCTGCCACGGTGGAGATGATGGCACTTACGGTTCCGTTTAACCATTTTGAAAGAAGCTCATACAGGTAAAGCACTCCGATTCCGATAAACATGGCAAAGGCATAGAATGAACCTACATAGACATAATCACGTTCTCTGGGTGTTTGCGGTACTTCGTTCAGGTACACGATTATAGCCATGCCGGTCATAACAAAGAGCAGCGTAATGACCCAGAAATTTTTACGCTCTTTTTTGTAGTAATACCAGGCGCCGATTAATCCCAGAAGGAGCGGTAAGGCGTAATATTTGTTATGTCCTTTATTATTTTTGGTGGATGCCGGGATGTGATCCTGCGGCCCTAACCGGGCGGCATCCAGAAATTTGATACCGGTAATCCAGTTACCGTTTTGCACATCTCCAAAACCTTGGATATCGTTTTGCCGGCCTGCAAAATTCCACATAAAGTATCTGAAATACATATGCCCCAGCTGGTACCTGAAAAAGAACCTCATATTTTCAACGAAAGTGGGACAATTGATTGTTTCGGTCTTTCCGTTTTTGTCAACCCGCACCGGCCTGCCTTTGATCCTGCCCCACTGTTTATAGGCATTTGCATATTTAGGATCCAGGCTGTTGTACATTCTCGGGAAGAATGTCGTGAACCGTTTGTCATAGATATATTTGGTGCGGGTATCTGCCACGATATATTTGCCGTTTTCTTTATCGTAAGCTTTTTTGCCTTCTTTATAATTTTCAACCGGTGCATTAAAATATTCGCCGTAGAGTAAAGGCCGCTGACCGTACACTTCACGGTTGACATATGAGAGCAGGGAGAGTGTATTATCGGGATTGTTTTCATCCAGGGGAGGATTGGCTCCCGACCGGATAGCGAGTATCATGATCGAAGAGTATCCGATCATGATAAAGGTAAATATCAGAAAGATCGTATTCCAAAGCACATTATTTTTCCGGTGTGTCCGGTAGATGGCATATACGAGTAAAGCTACAAGGATAGCCAGGAAAATCAGCACACCGAAATTAAAGGGGAGTCCAACTACGTTCACAAAAAAGAGTTCGAAAATGGAAGCAATTTTAAGGGTTCCCTGGATCACACCGTAAAGGATCAGGGCCAGCAATACGACCGAAACAAACAGGGCGGTCAGGATTCCTTTAACGGAGAAGCGGTATTTTTTATAATAGTAAACGAGTACAATGGCCGGTAATGCCAACAGATTCAGAATATGTACCCCGATAGAAAGCCCCATCAGGTAACCGATCAGGATCAGCCACCGGTTGGCACCGGGTTCATCCGCTACGCTTTCCCATTTGAGGATAGACCAGAAAACGACAGCAGTAAATAGTGAAGACATGGCATACACTTCAGCTTCAACAGCCGAAAACCAGAATGAATCAGTGAAAGTATAGGCCAGTGCTCCTGCCAGTCCGGCTCCGATCACCGCCAGAGTTTGCCCTTTTTTAAGTGATTCACCGGATTGAAAAACCTTTCTTGCCAGGTGGGTAATTGACCAGAAGAGGAACATGATTGTAAAACCGGAGGCCAGGGCAGACATAACGTTAATGGTTCGTGGAATTGCGGCATGGTTGCCGAAGGCAAAAAGTGAAAACAGCTTACCGATGATCATAAAGAGAGGGGCTCCGGGAGGATGGCCGATTTCCATATTGACTGCAGTGGCAATAAATTCACCACAATCCCAAAAAGAAGCACTGGATTCGATACTTAAAATATAGACTGTTGCTGCTATGGCAAATACGATCCAGCCGGTTATGATGTTCGTCTTTTTAAAATTCATTATTCCCTGTTTTATCCGTTATGTATGATGGGTAAAGAGCCTGCAATTTAAAAAAGATTTGACTCATCTTGTTTGTTCAAGGCTTCATAAACTTCGTCAATAAGCAGTGGGGTTTGGCGGGAGGCCTCTACGGCCAGACGGTCACACCGTTCATTCATAGGATGATCGGCATGGCCTTTTATCCAGATGAATTTCACCTGATGCCGGCGGTAAACGGCCAGAAACCGTTGCCAGAGATCCGGGTTTTTCTTTTTTTTAAAATTGCGCATCTCCCATTGGAATACCCAGCCTTTTTCAACGGCATCTGCCACATATTTTGAATCGGTATAAACCTGAACTTTGCTATTGGGTTGTTTAAGTGCTTCCAGTGCCACGATTACGGCCAGCAGCTCCATCCGGTTATTGGTAGTATGACGGTAACCGGCAGAGAGTTCTTTGAAATGTTCTCCCTGCTGCAGGATGATCCCGTACCCACCCGGACCGGGATTTCCGCTGGCAGCTCCATCGGTATAAACAGTAATTAACGGTTCCGGCATCAGATCTTTATCCCGGTATTTGAAATGAATAGTTTTATGGCGATTGCCAGCAGGATAATCCCGAAAAATTTCTTCAGTATCATTAATCCTGTTTCGCCCAGTATTTTTTCAAACCAGCTTGTCAGGGTCAATACCAGAAATACGACTACCATATTCAGCACCACGGCAATGAAGATATTGATGTAATTGTATTCTGCACGGAGTGAGATCAATGTGGTAATTGATCCGGCTCCCGCAATTAATGGAAATGCAATCGGGACAATAGAGGCGGTTTTTGAGGTTTCTGTTTTAAAAAATTCAACTCCCAGTACCATTTCCATGGCTAGTATAAAAATGATGAATGAACCGGCTATAGCGAATGATGAAATATCCACGCTAAAAAGTTTCAATATTGATTCACCCAAAAACAGAAAAGCCATAAAAACCAGAAAAGAGACCAGGGTGACCTGCCAGGCTTTGACGCGGCCACCTTTACTCTTAATACTCAATATGATGGGGATGCTGCCGAAAATATCTATTACGGCAAACATGACCATAAATGCAGTGGCAATTTGTACCCAGTCTATTCTCATCCGGTTAAATAATCACTAATATGCCAGGGTCATTTCATCAATCAAACGGTGGGCCCCGGCATATTTATCCATAATAAACAGTACATAGCGAACATCAACACAGATGCATCTCTGCAGATCGGGTTCAAAAGCGATATCCCCGCTCATGGCCTCCCAGTTACCGTCAAAGGCAAGTCCGATCAATTCACCACGGGCATTTATTACCGGAGAACCTGAATTACCGCCGGTAATATCATTGGTAGTAATGAAGCAGACTTTCATTACGTCATTATCGCCATAAATACCGTAATCTTTGTTTTTGTACAGGGTTTTCAGTTTATCGGGGACCACAAATTCCCAGTTATTGGGATCTTCTTTTTCCATTACTCCTTTCAGGGTGGTAAAATAATTATAATGTACGGCATCTTTCGGGTTATATGACTTGACATTACCATAGGTTAGCCGCATGGTAAAATTAGCATCCGGATAGAATACACGGTCTTTTTGCATGGCCATCAGACCATTCATCCAGAGGCGCCGGCCTTTGGACAGATCACTGCTGTATTTAACAAGTTCGCGACGGACCTCATTGGCCTTGGTAAAGATACTTCTGGCAGCTTTATAGGCAAGATCTTTATCGAGCACTTTTTTATCCGGATGATCCAGAAAGGCATTCAGCTTGTTTTGATCGGCAAAAATAGATTTGGCAAAGAGCACATCGGCAAATTTCTGGTAATTGTCTTTATATTTTTTGTGGATCAGGATATAAATATCAGGTTGAAATTCGGCAGGGATATCAGTAGCATAAAGTTTGAACATAGCGGCCAGGATCTTATGATCGGTAGGCGGGTTATAATTTTTATAAAACCGGTCGATGTTACCTTTGATCCGGTCGGCCATCTTTTTGGCTTTATCGGTTTCTTTATTATCGAGCAGGCTGTGGATCATGGAAAACTGATTTGCCAGTCCCAGTATTTCTGTACCGCGCGTAAAGCATTCACTCAGATATTGGTAGGCATTACTATAGGGAGCCTGGGCGGCCACGTTGGTTTTGATCAGGTTAAGTGCATCGCCGTATTTAGCCTGCAATTGCGGATCCAAGGCGATCCAATCGGTGAATTGTTTTTCTAAAGCCAGTTTTTGATCTTTCACTTTTAA
Organism: Bacteroidales bacterium; assembly: GCA_021160155.1. Taxonomy (GTDB): domain Bacteria; phylum Bacteroidota; class Bacteroidia; order Bacteroidales; family UBA12481; genus JAGHDB01. Next base: position 6,083 of record JAGHDB010000370.1, read on the forward strand.
CCGTTTCAATCCCTGATTCTGTCCGATCGAAAACTTCCAGTAATTGGTGGATCCTGAATATTTTGACGCATATTGAATACGTACTTTCGGATCGGCCAGCATGTCTTTCAGCATGATATCCTGGCGAATCCCACGGATTTTAACGCGGTTTGTATTAGTGATATTAATGACATTATCAATTTCAAAAGAGGTCATATAGCGGGTAGTTCCTCCCGGGTAACCCATTACCATGGTAAAATCACCCTCTTTTACTCCTTTAACCGAAACCGGCAGAAAGTGTTTCGGATTCAGGGGTACGTTATCTTCAGAGAAATTAGCCGGTTTGCCATCCGGAGACATATAAACCCTGAAAACGGAAAAATCACCGGTATGGCGGGGCCACATCCAGTTATCGGTATCGGCACCGTATTTCCCAATTGCACTGGGTGGTGCACCAACCAGTCGTACATCCCGGTATTGGGTATAAACCAGCAGAAAGAACTGGTTGCCGTTAAAGAAAGGTTGTACGCGGGCAGAGGTAAAAGCGTCGGTTTTGACTTCAGACTGGATTTTACCCATCTCCGTGCGAATAGCCATATTACGCTCTGCTTCAGTCATATCGTCATTCAGTTTATTGTTGATCCGGTCAGAAACATCCTGAATATAGTTGAGAAAGGTGACAGATAATCCCGGGTTTGGCAACTCTTCATCCTGGCTCATGGCCCAGAAACCGTTACTCAGGTAATCATGGTCTACAGTAGAGTGCGACTGGATAGAACCGTAACCGCAGTGATGGTTTGTAAGCACCAGTCCTTCAGGTGATACAATTTCCGCCGTGCAACCACCGCCAAAAATAACAATGGCGTCTTTCAGACTGGAATGGTTCACACTGTAAATGTCTTCGGCAGTCAATTGCAGGCCCATTTCGGTGATTTTACCGATATTCAGTTTTTGCAGCAGGGGCAGAAGCCACATGCCCTCATCGGCTTTTGCGGTCGTACTGAATACTAATACAATAACGATTAAAAACGAAGTGATTTTTTTCATATTAAAAAAGGAGTTTGATTTACTGTGCGAAAGATAAGAAGAAAAACAGTGATTAATGATTAATGATTTGAATAATAGCTACCTTTGCACGCATTTATTTAATGAATCATGCAAGATATCAGAAACATAGCTATTATTGCCCATGTGGATCACGGTAAAACCACGTTGGTTGACAGGATATTGAATCAGGTTAAGCTTTTCCGTGACAATCAGGAAATGGGCGATTTGATTCTCGACAGCAACGATTTAGAGCGGGAACGGGGAATTACCATTCTTTCAAAGAATGTATCAGTCAGGTACAAAGGCATTAAAATCAATATTATTGACACTCCCGGTCATGCTGATTTTGGCGGTGAGGTTGAGCGGATTTTGAATATGGCAGACGGGGTGCTGCTTTTAGTGGATGCCTTTGAAGGGCCGATGCCTCAGACGCGGTTTGTACTGCAGAAGGCTTTAGAGATGAAATTAAAGCCCATTGTGGTAATCAATAAAGTGGATAAAAAAAATTGCCGGCCTGATTTGGTGCAGGAGCAGGTTTTTGAACTGATGATGCACCTGAATGCCACGGATGAACAATTGGATTTTCCTACTGTTTTCGGATCTGCCAAGATGGGGTGGATGGGGCCGAGCTGGCGTAAGCCGGTTACTGATGTAAGTTATCTTTTAGATACCATTATAAAGGAAATCCCGCCTTTTCCCGATGTGGAAGGAACTCCGCAGATGATGATCACCTCATTGGATTATTCTTCTTATGTGGGAAGAATTGCGGTAGGCCGGATTTCGAGAGGGTCGTTACGGGCAGGGATGACCGTATCTCTCGTCAAGCGAAACGGATTGATTACCAAATCACAAATCAAAGAGTTATACCGGTTTGAAGGATTGGGTAAGGAGAAAATTAAAACCGATGTACACAGCGGTGAAATTGTGGCTTTAATGGGGCTTGAAGGGTTTGAGATCGGCGACACGGTGGCGGATGCTCAGGAACCGGAGGCACTTCCTCCTATTCACATAGATGAGCCTACAATGAGTATGTTTTTTACGATTAACACTTCTCCTTTCTTTGGACGTGATGGAAAGTTTGTTACCTCCCGTCATTTAAGGGAACGATTGTTCAGGGAAACTGAAAAAAACCTGGCGCTGAAAGTGCTTGAAACCGACTCACCCGATCAACTCAATGTTTTTGGCAGGGGGATTCTTCATCTTTCTATTTTAGTTGAGACCATGCGGCGGGAAGGATACGAATTTCAACTGGGTCAGCCCCGCGTATTGCTGAAAGAAGAGGAGGGGAAAACTCTTGAGCCGATTGAATACCTGACTGTTAACATTCCTGAAATTTTTCAGGGAAAGGTAATTGATGCCGTTACTCAGCGCAAGGGTAAAATGGTGAATATGGAATTCAGGGGAGACCGGATCAGTCTTCAGTTTGAGGTTCCTTCCAGGGGTTTGATCGGGTTATCCGGTAACGTAACTACACTGACTGAAGGCGAAGCTGTTTTTGCTCACAGATTTCACTCTTATGAACCATGGATGGGAGAGATCAAGTCAAAACGATCAGGTGCGTTGATCTCTCTTGAAACCGGTGTGGTAATAGCTTATGCCCTGGATAAATTGCAGGACCGGGGTACTTTTTTTGTTTCACCGGGTGATGAAGTGTATAAAGGACAAGTGATTGGGGAACATGTGCGGGCCAATGACCTGGCGGTTAATGTATGTAAAACGAAAAAACTGACTAATATGCGGGCTTCGGGTGCGGATGATAAAACCAACCTGGCACCTCCAAAGATTTTATCATTAGAGCAATACATGGAGTATATTGCTGATGATGAATATCTTGAAGTGACACCTCATTTCATGCGACTCAGAAAAATTAACCTTAACGTCAAAGCCTGAAAAATTTCCGGTCCGTTATCAGACAAGAGAATTGTTAAAAATTTTATAATTCAAGGAATAATAACGGCAATGGTTTACATCCACTTCCGCTTTCGGATGAGTAATACACCGCCGATTGAGAGCAGGACCGATACCAATAAAATGCCTCCGAATGCAAGCCGACTGGTTTCCAGGAAATTTGGCACATTCATGCCGTAAAAACTGGCTATCAACGTTGGGATCATCAGAATAATCGTCACAATCGTCAGTTGTTTCATGACATTATTCAGGTTGTTGGAGATCACTGAGGCAAAAGCATCCATCATCCCACTCAGGATGTCACTGTACACGTTGGTCATTTCAAAAGCCTGTTTAATTTCAATAATCACATCTTCAACCAGTTCTTCAGATACATTCTGTTGTTTGAAATATTTTGAATTACGGAGCTTGGCGATCAGCAATTCATTTGACCGTAATGAAGTATTGAAATATACAAGGCACTTTTCCATTGAGAGAAGCCGGTGCAGCTCCCGGTTTCGGGTAGATTTCTCAAGCTCCTGTTCAATGACATTAGTTTGCAGGTTGATCTGTTTCAAAAACTTCAGGTAAGCCATGGTGGAGTAATCAATAATGTGAAACAAGAGTTCGATCTTGTTGTCATAATCCACCTGTTTTTTTATCCCTTTTGAAAAAACCTGGGCCAGTACATCATTATCCTGGTTACTGATTACGATCAGTGAATCGGTAGAAAAAATCATCCCTAAAGGTATAGTGGTATAGGGAATCCCGTTTTCAGGATGGTGTACCGGGATTCTATATATCAGATATAACCGGCCGTTTTCAACCTCCATACGGGAGCGTTCATCCACGTCCATCACATCCGAAATAAAATCTTCAGGAATGCTGAATGAAGATCTTAAAATATCTAATTCCCTTTTTGAGGGAGATACTACATTGATCACAGCTCCTTTGGTAAAAGACTGGAGTGGTAAAAGGCCGTTGGGGATAATTTGCCAGTAAGTAATCATGATGCTGCCTCCTCTTTTACGCCTTTCGGAGGCAGCTAATGCGCTCCGGAAGACTAGGTTACATTATAATATGTCGCGTCGTAGTCGTCCATAACTCGTTTTGATGGTATGCAAATATATAAAAATTATTGTAAATTTGTAATTGATGATGATTCAGATACATAGTTCTCTCCTGAAAGCCTATCGCAGGCTCTTTGAATGCCTGATGGTTTAATCTGACGGGCTGCTTCTTTTATTTCAATTTCACTTTTCCGCTTTAACACCTTATCTCTTTTCCACATTACCCGTTAAAATCATTTATCATGTCAACTTCTGTAATAAACGACCGGATCCGGCGGCTTCGTCAACGGAGCGTGGATACCGAACCTACGATCTCTATAGAGCGGGCTCTGCATCAAACCGCTTTCTACAAAGAAAATAATGGCAAATATTCGGTACCGGTTATGCGGGCCATGCAGTTTTATGACCATTGTCAAAAGAAAACCATTTACATTGGTGAAGATGAATTAATTGTGGGCGAACGCGGACCGAAACCGAAGGCAGTACCTACTTTCCCCGAACTAAACTGTCATTCGGCCGAAGATTTCAGGGTGCTCAATTCACGTGATCAGCAACGATATCTGGTGGATGAAAAGGATATTGAAATATATGAGCGTGAGGTAATTCCCTACTGGAAAGGGCGTACCATGCGGGAGCGCATTTTTGATCATGTGCCTGATGAGTGGCGGCGGGCTTATGAAACAGGACTTTTTACCGAATTCATGGAGCAGCGGGCACCCGGGCATACGGCGCTGGACGGAAAAATTTACCGGAAAGGGATGCTTGATTTTAAAGAGGATATCCATGCCCGTTTGGAAGCTTTGGATGAGTTGAATGACCCTGAAGCGACCGATAAGGCTGAGGAGTTAAAAGCCATGGAGATCTCCTGTGATGCCATTATCCTCTTTGCAAACCGGCATGCCGATCTGGCTGAAGAACTTGCCGGCCGGGAGCAGGATCCTCAGAGGAAAAAAGAATTACTGAAAATAGCCGGAGTATGCCGGCGGGTTCCGGCTCATGCACCTGAAACTTTTTGGGAAGCACTACAGATGTACTGGTTCGTACATCTGGGTACTATTACCGAACTAAATGGCTGGGATGCCATGAATCCCGGTCACCTGGATCAGCACCTGGCCCCTTTCTTTGAAAGAGAGGTAGCGGCCGGAACCCTGACACGTGAAGCGGCTAAAGAACTGTTATCCTGCTTCTGGATTAAAGTTAACAACCACCCTGCCCCGCCCAAAGTGGGAATCACGGCAAAAGAGAGCGGAACTTATAATGATTTTACCAATATAAATATAGGAGGAGTGAAACCCGATGGTAGTGACGGCGTCAGTGAAGTTTCTTATATCCTTTTGGAAGTGATCGAAGAACTACACCTGCTGCAACCCGGTAGCTCGGTACACATCAGCTCAAAAACCCCGGATCATTTTCTGAATGCTGCCTGTAAAGTGATTCGGCAGGGTTATGGTTACCCGTCGGTTTTCAATCCCGATACCTATGTGATGGAAATGGTGGGAATGGGGAAAAGCATCCGGGATGCACGCGAGGGCGGATGCAGTGGTTGTATTGAGG
>JAGHDB010000051.1 GCA_021160155.1 Bacteroidales bacterium
CTTTTGCAGAATTTGTGCAGGAGTAGCATTGGGCAGGCCTACCGGCTCTTCATCAAAGAGTCCGAGCCATGCCAGTTTTTTCATCACGGCTCCTTCGGGTTGAAGATTAAATTGCCGGGATAGTTTACTTTGAACCGGTTCATTCTCAGGTCCGGGCAGAAAGGTATTGATAAATCTACGGGCGGTCAGGTTTTCACTTCCTTCAAGATGACAACTGTCGTCGGTCATGCCGAGTTGTACAAAAACATCCCAGGCTTCACAAAAACCGGGACGCCGCAGGGTACCCCTGATCAGGGTGGGAATATCCGGTAAGTTATAAATAGTTCTGTAAATAAGCGAGTTGCGGTTGGGATATACTTCAAAAGTGCCGGCACCTGAAATTTCAGTTAATTGGGTTCTTTTGAACAATTGTTGGTAGGGTATGTACCGGATCTGACTGTTTTCAATAAATGAAGCACAACCCTGGCCGGCCAGAACGACATTTCGCGGGTTCCAGGTAAATTTGTAATTCCATGGATTGTTATCGGATTCAGGTGCGATCAATCCTCCCGTATATGATTTAAAACTTACCGGAGTACCTCCGTTTTCACGAATATGTTGCAGAATACGTATGGCCGACATGTGGTCAATCCCGGGATCCAGTCCGAGTTCATTTATAAATAAAATATTCCGCTCTCTGGCCTGTTTATCCATTTGCCGCATTTCTGGTGACAGGTAGGATGCGGTAAGCAAGTTTGTTTTTTCAGTCAGGCAATGTGCAGCAACAAGAGGATGGAACCGTGCCGGAAGCATAGAAACCACCAAATCTGCTTTTGCAATATAGGTTTTAAGATCGTGGTCGTTGTGTACGTCAAATTTAACGGCTTTTCCGGCCGGATGGTTTCCGATAGCAGCATCGGCACGTGCCTGGTTGATATCTCCGACAAGGATTTTCCAGTTTGATTCTACGGCATTTTGCAGGAGGTAATCAATCAGGCTTCTCGATGAGAAACCGGCGCCCAGTACCAATATGGTTTTCATAATTGCACAGTTTGCGTGTGATCTGACGAAATTAATGTTTTCTGATGAGGGATGAAATTCTGTTGTCTGTTTGTTAAGAATAATTTGAAACGGTACATTCATGGCCGGTGTTTTAGTTTTATCTTTGTTCTTATACGATATCATTCTGAGATGGCAAAACCGGCAGTGATAGCAGATACTCCTTTAATGAAGCAGTATACTTCATTTAAGAACAAATATCCTGATGCCATATTGCTGTTCAGAGTGGGAGATTTTTACGAAACTTTCTCGGAAGATGCCATTAAAGCTTCGCGTATTCTCGGTATTACACTGACACGGAGGGCTAACGGAGCTGCCAGTTATGTTGAGCTGGCCGGTTTCCCTTATCACGCATTGGATACTTATCTGCCCAGATTGGTCAGGTCGGGTGAAAGAGTGGCGATATGTGAGCAGTTGGAAGACCCCAAACTGACAAAAAAGATTGTAAAAAGAGGGGTAACGGAGTTGGTTACGCCAGGTGTTTCTATCAATGATCAGATTCTTGAGCATCGTGAAAATAACTTTTTAGCAGCCATACATTTTGATCGGAGGATAGCCGGAGTCTCTTTTCTGGATATTTCAACCGGTGAATACCTGGTTGCAGCCGGAACGGTGGATTATATAGATCAATTGCTGAGTAGCTTTACGCCAAAAGAGGTGTTGTTTCAGAAAGGAACGGAGTCGCATTTTGGAGAGACGTTTGGTCATAAATATTATACGTATGGTCTGGATGACTGGATATTTACCTATGATGCTGCTCATGAGCGGTTGACCAGGCAATTTGAGACAGTCACGCTCAAAGGTTTCGGTATTGAGGACCAGGCTGCCGGAGTGATTGCTGCGGGGGCTATTCTTTATTATCTCGACCTGACAGAGCATGAAAAAACCAGACATATCAGCAGAATATCCAGAATTGAAGAAAACCGGTATGTTTGGCTTGATAAGTTTACGATTCGTAATCTGGAGCTTTTTCAATCCATCAATGAGGGCGCCAAAACCCTGGTGGAGGTCATAGATGAAACGTTATCTCCTCCCGGAGCCAGGTTGCTGAAACGTTGGATGGCGTTGCCATTGAAAGAAGTCCAACCCTTGAATGAGCGATTGAATGTGGTTGGATATTTTATCGAACGTTCTGATTTTCGTGACCATATCGAATTGAATATAAGTCATATAGGGGATCTGGAGCGATTAATATCAAAAGCTTCGGTGGGTCGCATTACCCCACGTGAAGTGGTTCAGTTGAAAAATGCCCTGGCAGCTATTGAACCGGTGAAGATAGCCTGTGAAGCGGCTGATGAAGCTACTCTGCGACAGATAGGGAAGAAACTGGATCTCTGTATCGACATTCGCGACCGGATCGGGCGGGAGCTTGTTGAAGATGCCCCGCAACAAATTGGTAAAGGGCGAGTGATTGCCGAGGGTATTTCAACTACGCTGGATGAGTTGCGGCAGATTGCTTTTTCAGGGAAGGATTACCTGGCCGGATTGCAGGAGAGTGAAAGCAAACGCACCGGCATACCCTCGTTAAAGGTGGGATTTAATAATGTATTCGGATACTATTTTGAGGTCAGAAATACTCATAAAGATAAAGTACCGGAAGAATGGGTTCGAAAACAAACCCTGGTCAGTGCCGAGCGTTATGTAAACCAGGAGTTAAAAGATTATGAATCACGAATCCTGGGAGCAGAAGAAAAAATTCTTGAATTGGAACAGCGATTATTCAATGAACTGGTCAGGAGTCTGGCCGGTTATGTCAAATCTATCCAGCAGAATGCCCGCCTGATAGCCCGTCTCGATGTACTCAGATCATTTGCCGCCGTAGCTGTTTTAAATAATTATATTCGACCGGAATTAACCGTTGAGGGCAAACTTGAAATACGTAAGGGTCGTCATCCGGTGATTGAAAAACAACTTCCACCCGGAGATCCATACATTGCCAATGATCTTTTTCTTGATCCCGACAGTCAGCAGATTATGATTATTACAGGGCCTAATATGGCCGGTAAATCCGCCCTGCTCCGGCAAACGGCCCTGATCGTGCTGATGGCACAAATTGGGTGTTGGGTGCCTGCTGAATCCGCACGTATCGGTTTGGTAGATAAGATATTTACACGAGTTGGTGCTTCGGATAATCTTTCTCTTGGCGAATCCACTTTTATGGTTGAGATGCATGAAGCGGCAGCGATCATCAACAATATCAGCGACCGAAGTCTCATTCTTTTTGATGAATTGGGAAGAGGAACCAGTACTTACGACGGGATCTCCATTGCCTGGGCCATAGTAGAATACATTCATGAACATCCCCGTTTCAGGGCTAAGACACTTTTTGCGACTCATTACCATGAGCTTAACGAGATGGAAAAATCCTTTAAAAGGGTTAAGAACTATAATGTCTCAGTCAGAGAGGTGGATAATAAAGTCATCTTCCTAAGAAAACTGGTCCGCGGTGGTAGTGAACACAGTTTTGGAATTCATGTAGCCAGAATGGCCGGAATGCCAAAATCCATTGTGAAAAGGTCTGCAGAGATTCTTGAAGAGCTGGAACAGTCGCACCGGAAAGAGCTGATGAATGAGCCGGTTCGAGGATTGGCACAGACACGTGAAGGATTTCAACTGAGTTTTGTGCAGTTGGATGATCCGGTTTTGAAAGAGATCCGTGATGAGATTGCCAGTCTGGATATTGAAAATCTCACACCGCTGGAGGCTTTGAACAAACTCAATGAGATCAAGAAAATCGCCGGATTATAAAAAAAATTTTATATTTGCATTCCCAAATGCGAGAATAGCTCAGTTGGTAGAGCACGACCTTGCCAAGGTCGGGGTCGCGGGTTCGAGTCCCGTTTCTCGCTCTTTTTTTTACTACCCACTTGCCCGAGTGGCGGAATTGGTAGACGCGCTGGACTTAAAATCCAGTGGCCATTTTGGCCGTACCGGTTCGAGTCCGGTCCCGGGCACGATTCAAGGCTAAAGGCAAAAGGCTAAAGATCAAAGGCAAAGACTTATGAAAAAGAGTGCGGTTGGCTTGTTTCTGTTATTTTTATTAACCGGATTGGTTTCCTGTGCACATAAGAACCCATTGGTGGAGATTGTAACAGCCAAGGGAAGAATTACGGTTGAATTATATATTGACAAGGCTCCTGTTACTGCCGGTCGTTTTTTGGAATTGGCCAGAAAAGGAATATATGACGGGGGCAGTTTTTACCGGACAGTTAATGGGGCAAATGATACTAATCCGGTATTGATTAAAGTGATACAGGGAGGGATTTCTACCAAAAAGGATGTACCTGAATTATCACCCATCCGGCATGAGACTACCGAAGAGACCGGTGTAAAACATGTAACCGGAACGATCAGCATGGCACGTAACAAGCCGGGATCTGCCAGAAGTGAATTTTTTATCTGTCTTCGGGGCGAACCTGAATTGGATTTTGGTGGATTGAGAAATCCTGATGGTCAGGGTTTTGCCGCTTTCGGTAAAGTTGTTGACGGGATGAGTACGGTATTGAAAATTTATCAAAGCACGGCTCGTGGACAACGATTAGATCCCCTGATTCCTATTGAAAAGATGAGCGTTAAATAGAGCCTTTCCATTCAAGGTAATTATTGGATTATATGATCAGGAAAGCGGTACCCGATGATATTAACTGGATTACCCGGTGTCAGGTGGCTATGGCCGATGAAACCGAAGGATTACGACTGGAAACTGCAGTCGTCAGAAAAGGAGTTACAACGGTCTTACTGGATTCTTCCCATGGTTTCTACCTGATATATGAAGAGAAAGGCCAACCTACAGGCTGTCTGATGGTTACCAAGGAATGGTCTGATTGGCGGGCCCAAACCGTTTGGTGGATACAGTCGCTTTATGTATTACCCGGTTGGAGACAAAAAGGGATTTTCAGTTCCATGTTTGCTTATCTGAAAGAGCAGGTTCTTCAATCTGATGACATAGCGGGAATCCGTCTCTATGTCGACCGGTTAAACAGTGTAGCCCAAAAAGTTTATGAAACGGTCGGGATGAACGGGGCGCATTACCGTTTGTATGAATGGATGAAACAATAAGAGTGATCAGTCTTTTATTTTACGTATCAGCATCATTCCGTCGAAAACCGGGAGCAGAAGTTGTTCCACACGTTGATCCTGACGGATTAATTCATTGAATTCCATGATCCCCCTTGTATAATGGTCTCTTCCGGGGATCTGTTTTTCCAATACTTTACCGCTCCAGAGCACATTATCCGCCAGGATAAAACCACCCGGCTTTATTTTAGGGAATAGTGTTTTGTAATAGCTTGAATATTCGCTTTTTTCTCCATCTATAAAAGCCAGATCAAACTGAATATTGAAATCAGGTATGATTTGCAGTGCATCCCCGATATGCAGATGAATTTGGGACTGCCAGGGTGATTGATCCAGCCATTTGCGGCAGAAAGGCTCAATCTCATCGTTCTTTTCAATAGTATGAAGGGATCCTCCGGCGAGCAAACCCTCAGCCAGGCAAAGGGTCCCGTAACCGGTGAATGTACCGATCTCTAAAATATTTTGTGGTTGGATCATGCAAGAGAGAAAAGCCAGTAAACGACCGGTGAAATGATCGCTGCTGCGTCTGGGATGATATATTTTAAGATAGGTTTCACGGTACAGTTTTTTTAATAATGGAGATTCTTCTGAAGTATGGCGACGCATGTATTTTTCAAGACGCGTATCGTCTAATCCGATATGCTTAAAGAAAAAACTCATTGAAAAATAAGGGTACTTAACTGATTGGGATCAAGAATCTCATTAGCTGTCTCAATCAATTGAGATGAAGTTATGGACTCAATAGTACGACTGATTACTTTATAAGAATCGAAGCGGTTAAATAGCAGAAAAGATTTTGCTACCGTCAATATCAGATTTTCACGGTTTTCAGAGGCGATGGCAATTTGTCCGAGTATCTGGTTTTTAGCACGACGTAACTGCAAGGTCCCCAATTTCTTAGTCCGAAGTTTATTTAATTCGTAGTGAACCAGTTTAATACTTTTATCCAGTTTTTCTTTATCGGTTCCAAAATAAACAGAGAGCACACCGGTATCAAAATATGGAGTAAAAGTAGACTCGATATCATAAGCATAAGCATGCTTTTCACGGAGTGAAAGATTCAGTCTTGAGTTGAGTCCCTGACCACCAAGCAGGTTATTAAGCAGCATCAGAGTCAGCCTGCGTTGATCCATTACATTATAGGCGATATTACCCATGATGCAGTGGGCCTGGTGGGTATTTATCCGGTTTATTTTTTCCCGGGTACGGTACCCTGTAAACGGATCTCTGTGCCAGTCCCGCACCCGTTCAGGAATATCACCGAAATGTTTTTCAACCAGTCGAACCAATTTTGAGAATTTGATTTGTCCGGTAGAACAGATAACCATCTGGTCGGTATGGTAATTACGGTTCATAAATCTGAAAATATCATCCCGGGTAAATGATTGTAATTGTCTGGGGGTACCCAGAATATTTCGTCCAATGGGATGTTTATGGAATACCAGTTCTTCAAAGTCGTCAAAGATCAGATCGGCGGGATTATCTTTACAGGAGTTAATTTCATCAATGATCACGGCTTTCTCTTTTTCCAGTTCATTTACAGGAAAAATGGAGTGAAAAACAATATCAGACAGCAGGTCCAGGGCACGGTCATAATGAGGATTCAGAAATGCCGTATAAAAAGCGGTTTCCTCTTTAGTAGTATAGGCATTGATCTCGCCACCCACATCATCCATTCTGCTTAAAATATGGTATGCTTTTCGCCGGGTGGTTCCTTTGAAAATAACATGTTCAATAAAATGGGCAATACCGTGTTCATGCTCTTTTTCATCCCTTGAGCCGGTGTTAACCAGCAGTCCGCAATAAGCGACCGGTCTGTTGTCCGGAAGATGCACCAACCGGAGGCCATTGGCGAGAGTGTGAGTTTGGTATTCCAATTTCAAAAATTATTCACTTGAAAACCTGCAAAGTTACAAAACATTGTTCTCCTGCCCTTTTTTAGTGGTTGCTTTTTGCCAGATTAATATTTTGCTTTACATTTGTTGCCCAAATAGGGGGTACCATAGCTCAGTCGGTAGAGCAACGGACTGAAAATCCGTGAGTCCCTGGTTCGATTCCGGGTGGTACCACGAGAAAATAGCCGGCCAAAAGCCGGCTATTTTTGTGTGGGTGTGAGTGTGGGTGTGGGTGTGGGAATTTGTTATTATATTTCACACAAACTTTGAAGTGTACTTTAGATGAAGTTGTGGTACTTGTTATTATTTGTTTTCTGGCCCTGGGTTTGGAGTGTTGGCCAGGAGCAGTTGGAAGAAAGGATTTTTCCTGAATATCCGGTACCTGATGTGGTGAGGATGAAGGGAGGAATGAGTCTCCCCAACCGGGTGGATAATTCAAAATTCAAATTTTTCCCGGATGTCATCAGTCAGTATTCATGGAGTTGTAATCAGGCCAGTTCGATTGGTTATACGCTGACTTATGAGTTAAACAGGGTGCGGAATGCGGATGCTTCATTGCCTGAAAACCAGTATGCATATTTGTATCCCTGGAGTTTTTTAATGAGTCTCAATCATTCGAACCCGGGTGTCAGCTATTTTGACACATGGGAAATTGTGAAAGCGGGAGGATGCCCCAATCTGGTGGACTTTCCTTATCGGACATCAGGCGTGAAATGGATGTCTGGATATGATCGTTATTACCGGGCCATGTTTAACCGGGTTTTTGAGGATTATTCCTTACCGGTAGGTACTCCTGAAGATCTGAATGTATTAAAGCGTTATCTTTTTGATCATTTTGAGGGTTCTCCTTTCGGAGGGATTGTGTCCTGCCAGATTGCTTCACAAGGCATGCATATTCAATATCTTGGTAAAAACACCACGGACCCGGGTGCTCCGATACTTACCGGATTCGGTACCGGGGTGGGGCATGCATTAACTATTGTGGGGTATGATGACCGTATCAGACTGGATCTTAATCATGACGGACAATTTACTAATGATTTGGATATCAATGGCGATCACCTGATTGACTTGAATGATTATGAAAAGGGCGCTCTTATAGCTTATAATTCATGGGGCGATTGGTTGAATCGCCGGGGAAAATTTTACATTGCATACAGTGTTTTGGCCAGGTACGGATACCAGGGAGGATTCTGGAATCGATCAGTTCATCTGCCGGTTGTGGCCCGGTCTTATGAAC
>JAGHDB010000374.1 GCA_021160155.1 Bacteroidales bacterium
AGGTTAAACAAATACATATTACCCGATATCCGTATAACGATTTTCTTTACCAGGCATAAAGCAGTCCCGTCAATCAGGATTCTGTTACTGCTGCTGGTGCTGATCGTATCCTGTAAGCCGGCAACAGCACCTGCCGGAGGGGATGCATACCGTCTGGATAGTCTGCCTCTGATATATCAACCTCACTCTGCGGTTCTGACACCTGCACGCGAGGCACAAGTCTCGCGGATTCGACGTTATTTCAACCGTCGTCATCACAACCAGGGATTTAACGGCACGGTGCTTTTTGCAGAGCATGGTGAAATAATATTCAACAAAGCATATGGATTTGCCAATTTCAGAACCCGTGATACACTGACCCTCGAATCTGCATTTCAACTGGCATCGGTTTCAAAACCTATTACCTCCCTGGCCGTTTTATCCCTGGTAGAAGAGGGTAAACTCAGCCTTGAAGATACTATCCAGAAATTCATTCCCGATTTTCCATATCACGGCATCAGTATCCGGATGTTGTTATCCCACAGGAGCGGATTGCCTAATTATATGTATCTGGCCGACAAAGTATGGCCTGATCGGCAAATCCCCCTGACCAACCGTGATATGGTGGATATCCTGATAAAATATCATCCCGAGAGATACTATCCACCCAACCACCGGTATAATTATTCAAATACCAATTATGCCCTGCTGGCTTATCTGGTAGAGCAGGTATCGGGTATTCCGTTCGCGGAGTTTGTCCGCCTGCGTATTTTCAAGCCGCTGCGAATGAATAATAGTTCTATCTATGTCAAAACCGGTTCGTTAAAAAATCCGCAACCGGTTAAAGGGTATATCTCTTACCGTCGTGAGGCGGATGACACCTATTTGAACGGAGTGGTGGGAGACAAAGGAGTATATACGTCGGTGATCGACCTGCTTCGTTTGGATCAGGCTTTGTATGAAGGACAACCCATCTCTTTCAGGATGCAGAAAAAGGCTTTTACCCCCCAGCATAAAGACCTTCGCATCTGGGATAATTATGGATTGGGCTGGCGGCTGAATCTTCAGGATTCACACAACCCGGTAATCTATCATTCGGGTTGGTGGAAAGGATTTCGTACCTATTTCATCCGGGAAACCGGTACCGGGCGAACCATGATCATCCTTTCAAATACCCTCCGGGGCAGTCGCTTTGGTGTGCAGGAACTGAGAAACCTTTGGGATCTGCCTGCTTCGAGAAAAAATTTATCGGAATAACAACAGGGTACTTACCGGTTACGTATGAGGTATTCGGCGATCTGTATGGCATTGGTAGCGGCACCTTTGCGCAGATTATCAGCTACTACCCAGAGATTCAGACAATGATCACAGGATTCATCGCGGCGTATCCGGCCGACAAACACTTCGTCATGCCCGTGTGCATTGACCGGCATCGGGTATTTCTCCTGCGCAGGATCATCTTCCAGCACTACTCCCGGTGCATCAGAGAGTAATCGGCGGACCTCTTCAAGCGTGAAGTCTTTTTTCAATTCTACGTTGACTGCTTCCGAATGGCCTCCTGTAACCGGTACTCTGACTGCCGTGGCAGTTATCCTGATGTTCTGATCCCCAAATATTTTACGGGTCTCATTGACCAGCTTCATCTCCTCCTTTGTGTATCCGTTATCCAGAAAAACATCACAGTGAGGCAGACAATTACGATGAATAGAATGCGGATAAGCCCTTTCAATCTCTGCTTCCGGTGCAGATAACTCTTCACCTTCAAGTTGTCGTACCGCTTTTACTCCCGTACCGGTGACCGACTGATACGTGCTGACTACGATCCGTTCGATTCCGTATGCCTGGTACAAGGGTGCAAGGGCAACAACCATCTGGATGGTACTGCAATTGGGATTGGCGATGATCCGGTGATCCCCGCGAAGAACCCCGGCATTTATTTCGGGTACTACCAGAGGTACGTCAGGATCCATTCGCCAGGCCGATGAGTTGTCAATCACCGTAGTACCTACACTGGCAAATTCCGGTGCCCATTGTAACGAAGTATTACCTCCGGCTGAAAAGAGTGCAATACCGGGCTTCCGGTCAATTGCCTCCTGCATGGATATAACCTTCAGCTTCTGCCCCCTGAACCGGATCTCTTTCCCGACCGATTGCTCAGAAGCTACAGCCAGTAATTCATCAACTTGAAAATTACGTTCTTCCAGAACCCGGACCATTTTGGTTCCGACCAAACCCGTAACTCCTACAACTGCTAATTTCATAGAGTCAATTTTCCTTTTCTTTTTTTCCATTTTTTCTTCTGCCCGGCATCTATAATTAACAGACAAAGATACAATACCGATGATAA
This sequence comes from Bacteroidales bacterium, assembly GCA_021160155.1. Lineage (GTDB taxonomy): Bacteria > Bacteroidota > Bacteroidia > Bacteroidales > UBA12481 > JAGHDB01. The sequence goes on from JAGHDB010000374.1 coordinate 2,327, forward strand.
ATTTATGCCTGATCGGTTTAATGATCACCGAGATCATGGCCGACCCTGTACCTTCAGTGGGACTGCCAGAAGCTGAGTATATTGAGTTATATAATCCGGGACCGGATCGAATAAATCTGAATGGATGGCGGATCCTGGTTGGAGATAAACTTCGAATGATTGACACACGGGGTATTACGATTGTTGAACCGGACGGATATGTAATTTTAACTGCTTCAGCTCATTGTACTGAAATGAGTGAATATGGTCATGTGGCGGTAATTGACTCCTGGCCCGCGCTTCGAAACGGAGGCGACCGGATCACTTTACTGGATCCCTCGGGCCGGATGAGGCAATCGTTGGTTTATTCTCCCGGGATTTTCACGGATGCGATGAAAGCAGGCGGGGGATGGTCACTTGAGATGATTGATACCGGTCAATATTGCCGGTCGGATAACTGGAGCGGATCACTTGATCCCTCGGGCGGCACCCCGGGACGGGAAAATTCAGTCGCCGCCAAACTTCCTCCGGGTGATCCGCCCCGGTTGATCCGTGCATTCCTGTCGGAACACAATGAGATCGGATTACTGTTTTCCACTACACTCGATCCGGAATTGTGGTCGTTATCCCCTTCATGTACTTTTTATCCGGGAAGATCTACCGGCGATTTTGTTCCTCAGATCACTTTTGGTTTACGGGTATTGCTTTTCAGCATACCGGTGGGATTAAATCCCGACTATCGCTACCGGGTGCGTCTCGACCGGCCGGCATTCAACTGTGCCGGTCAGGTGGTAACAGACAACTCCGCATTGTTTGCTTTTCCCGAAGAACCTGATTCGGGTGATGTGGTTATCAATGAAGTGATGTATGATCCTCTGCCGGGTGCATCCGAATGGATCGAACTGTATAATTACTCTGACCGGGTGATTGAGGTGGGTGACCTTATTTTAGGTATAGGAGATGAACTTTCTGAAATACGAAATTGGTCTGATAATCAAGACCTTCCCTTTCTGCTCTTCCCCCATTCCTATGTCATTCTTCAAAAACAACCTGCGGTCTGCCGGAGTGCATCGGAGATACCGGCTTGCAGGGATAACTCACAATTTTTCCAAACCGTCATCCGTCCCGATTTCATGACATTGCCCAATACCGGCGGATTCCTGACTCTGATGGATCAGCATCGACGGGTCCTGGATCGTGCCGGTTATTCTCAGGATGCACATGATCCGTTATTGAAAGAGACCAAAGGAGTATCGCTGGAAAGACTTGATGCCGGGGTAAGCGGACTGGCAGCAGGGAATTGGTACTCTTCTGCAGCGGGTTCGACGCCGGGTGTAAAGAATAGTGTAACTGCCTGGGATTTGAACAGTTTGCCGGATAAAGAACAACAGGAGGGTTTTTACCTGCTTGATCAGGGGAGCAGGGTTGTGGTGGGATACCGTTTTTCTGATCCCGGCTGGTATGGCTGGGTAGGAGTGTTTAATTCGCAGGGCCTGCCGGTTATCCGGTTGTATGAAGAGGGATTACTTGGGCGGTCGGGCGTATTGCACTGGGAAGGATTAGACAGCAACCGGGTGGAAGTATCCGGCGGGATTTATCTTATTGTAGCTGAATATGCTTCTCCGACAGGCAAGAGGGGTTGCTTTAAAAAAGCGGTGGCATTAATCAGAGAATGAAGCGGTTTGCCTGACCATTTCGCAGAAAAGCCGGTTTAATTGCTTTGAAGCCCGGGTAGCCTCTTTCTGTACATCCTGGTGCGTATTCTGGCTAACCTTTCCCGGTAATGACAGGTTGGTAATAACTGAAACCGCGAAAACCGGCAGGTCCATGTGGCGGGCTACGATCACTTCAGGAATGGTTGACATCCCGATTGCATCTCCGCCAATGGTCCGGTAGTGGGTATATTCGGCAGGAGTTTCAAAAGCGGGTCCGGGATTTCCCACATACACTCCCTGCTGCAACAGAATTTGCTCCTCTTTTGCAATGGAAAAAGCCAGATGGATCAGTCGCTGGTTGTAGGGTTCGGTCATATCCGGAAACCGGGGGCCGAGTTTATCTTCGTTTGGACCTCTTAAAGGATTGTCGATGAAAAAATTAATGTGGTCTTTGATAATCATCAGATCTCCGGTTGAAAATCCGGGATTAATACCTCCGGCTGCATTTGAAAGAAAAAGTTGCCGGATGCCCAGTAATTTCATGACTCTTACCGGGAAGGTAACCTCCTGCATGGTGTATCCTTCATAATAATGGAACCGGCCCTGCATGACAACAACCGGTTGATTTTCAATTCGACCGAGAATCAGATTACCGGCATGTCCTTCAACTGTGGAGACAGGGAAACCGGGGATCTGATTATAGGGAATCACTTCCTGGCCGGCAATCTCATTCACCAAACCTCCGAGGCCGGTTCCTAAAACAATCCCTGTGGCCGGCTCAAGGTCAGAACGGGAGCGGATTATTTCAGCGGCTTTCAGAATCGCGTCATACATGAGTGATTATTTTACGGATTAATTGGTCAAGTTGTTTACTGTCAAAGATAAACTTTATCGGGAGGAAATAAACAGGGAGGTCGGCACTACCGGGAATGCTTTTGATTTTTACCGCATCTTTTTGTGTAGTGAGAATCACCTGATACCCCGTTTGTTGCACACTTTTTTTCAGGTGGCGAATCTCCTTCAGGGTGTAATTGTAATGGTCGCGATAGCAGAGGTGATCAAATTCAACCCCCTGTTCCCGCAGATGTTGTGCAAGGTATCCGGGTTGAGCAATCCCGGTTATCAGCAGCGTTTTTGCGTTTTGTTTTTTAAGATCTTTCAGGAGGATATCGGGGTAAACAGGATGAAGGGGCCTGGGATCCTGGTATTCAATGCGTGAATAGAGCAGCAGGATCTGATTTGTCAGGTTTAATTGTTTCCGGCGTACGGCAATATCCGGATAATCAGACAGACCGGATATTTTGGTAATGATCAGGGCATTAGCTCTTTTCAATGCCCTGAGGGGTTCTCTAAGCCTTCCGGCCGGGAGTAACCTTTGTTTTTCAAGCGGATGGCCGGCATCTGAAAGAATAATGGAATAAGCAGGTGTCACCCAACGGTGTTGAAATCCGTCATCCATCAGGATCAGTTTTGGCGGATCGGGTTCTTGTAACAGTCTGCGAATGCCGTGTGCCCGGTTGCGGTCTACCGCTACCATAATTTCAGGCAGGGCCTGTTTGATTTCAACCGGTTCATCTCCTGCCGTACCTGGATCGGTATCCGTGGTTACCATCCTGAATCCTTTCGATCGCCGGCCGTATCCCCTGCTGAGTATAGCTACCGGCCGGTCATTCCTGTCCAGTAACCGGGCAAGTGTGATCACCATGGTTGTTTTTCCGGTTCCGCCAACTGTGAGATTACCGACTACTACTAACGGAACCGGCGGATGATATTGTTTTAGGATACCCCGGTCGAACAAATAATTCCGTAAACTCACGGCAACTCCGTAGAGCAAACTGAACGGAGTCAGAAGCAAATAAAATCTATTGCTGGTGTATGATTGTTTCAATGAATTTCTAATCGAAAAGGTAAGCGTGTCTGAATACTGCTGTTAGCGGTTAATTCATGCAGTTCCTGTAACAGGGGGATTTCACTGATCAGGGTTGCACGGATGGCTGTTCGCCCGAGTAGTTCATTAACCAGTTTATTTACAGGGTCTTCAAGAGCCGGTAGTTGACGGATCCGGTAATTGGTCAGATTTGCTTCCTGAGCAGCAACCTCTATCGCCCGGCTCAAACCGCCTATTTCATCCGCCAGTTTTAATTTCACGGCAGATGCTCCCGACCAGATCCTCCCCTGGCCCAGTTCATTAACCCGTTCGGGGCTCATATGGCGTCCGGCTGCTACCCCGTTTACAAAGTGTTGATAGGTCTGACCCAGGAGATCCTCAAATACGCTTCGTTCTGCCTGAGACATCGGTTTATATGGAGATCCGGCCGCTGATAACCGGTTGGTTTGCACCCCGTCGGTGTAGATACCCAGTTTGTCATTCATTAGTTTCTGAAAGGTGGGAAAAGTCCCGAAAGCACCAATGGATCCGGTTATTGTAGTAGTATTGGCCAGGATCCTGGTAGCCGGTGCAGAGATCATATATCCTCCTGAAGCTGCCAGATCACCCATGGAGACAATCACTGGTTTGACCCTGGCAGTCAGTTCAACCTCCCGCCTGATCTGGTCGGATACCACAGCATCTCCTCCCGGCGAATTCACCCTGAATACTACGGCTTTAATTTTATTGTTTTTTCTGACTTTCCTGAATGTTTTGGCCAAATCTGCATTAATCCCCTGGATACCAAACGATTCTTTTGCTATTGTTCCTGAGCCGTATATTACTGCGATCCGGTCAGGGGTGTATTCCCTTTTTTCGGATACCGGAACCCTTGAATAATCGCTCATTGAAACCATCTGCAGTTTACCGGACGAAGCGGCTCCGCTCCGGTCTTTCAGAAAATCGAGTACCTGATCTTCATAAAGCAAAGAGTCAATCAATCCGGATTTAAGTGCTGTTTGTGGGGTGCGTGGGATCCATCCGTCGGCCAGCCGGTTGAGCTCTTTTGTTGACAGGTCACGTGAATCTGAGATACCGGCGAGCATGTGCGACCAGACGGTTTGGATATAAGCATTGATCTGTTCGCGGTTTTCAGGGCTCATGGATTGGCGCAGGTAGGGTTCAACCGCAGATTTGTATTTTCCTTCCCTGACAACCTGCACTTCAATACCGAGCTTATCAAGCGCTTTTTTATAGAACATGATCTCCGACCGCAATCCTTTGAATTCAAGATATCCTTCAGGATTCATAAAGATTTTATCGGCGGCACTGGCCACATAATACGAGGTTTGTGTCCAGAGTGAACTGTAGGCATATATAAACTTTCCGGATTTGCTGAATTTCACCAGTGCCTGCCGGATTTCATCCATTGTGGAGATGCCTGCCCGGGGAATATAGGATTTGATCAGTACTCCGGTGATATTGGGGTCATCGGCTGCTTTATCAAGATTTTGCAGGATATCGTAGAGGCCCAGTGTGCCCTTGAATGACATCTTTGCAATACTTAGTGCATCCATGGGTGTTTTAAGGGAGCGGTCGGTAATTTTTTGGTTGAGATCCAGTACCAGTACACTGCCCGGTTTGATTTTAACTTTTGAGGGTCCGGTTGAAAAGAGTGCGGAAAGACTGCCGACACTAATCAGTATTAAAATTAACAGGGCAACGACAATCGCAAGAAGCGTGGCAAAA
>JAGHDB010000362.1 GCA_021160155.1 Bacteroidales bacterium
CAATTAGATGTTGGCGCAAGGAGGCAGTAATATCCAATGAATCAGAATTCAGGGCCTGTAGATATTGACCAAACCCACTGACGATGAACAAGCTATCCTCACTGGGGAAGCCAACAGGCCGGTCGGTGGGCGCCAGCCATCTCGCATTTAGATCAGTCGGATCCGGGAAAACCTTTAAATAGGCCCCATTCAAAGCCATATAAAAGACATTTAGTTTCTCATCCAGCTTAAGCAGAGCTTTATCCAGCGGATTTCGCTGATTGGGATTCTTTCTTTGAGCTGTGGCCACCATCCCGCCGAGCAGATAAGAATTGTCTTTAAAAAAATCATTAAAAGAGGCTTTGTCCGATGATACACCGATCATTTTCCTGAGTTGTGGCCGGTCTAACTTAAATAACTTTTCATTTTGCCAATAATCCGTTGAGATCATCAGTCCGAGCCAGAACTGCTCGGGAGAATAACCACGATATCGGTTATTTCCCGTTAATTTCCGGATGATTTCCATGGCCATCGAATTAGCAGGTTTAAACCTGCCCTCCGAACCCTGAACCCATATCCTTCCAAAAGCCTTTGCCTCTTTCACATCAACTTTTACTGCCGTTGATTGTGCATGTATAGATTGACTGACCAGTAAACCGATCATTAAAACTGCAGTAAATGTGGCTTTCTTACCGGTAATCTTCAGCAGCCGTTTAAACCGGCTGCCGGGTGTAAAGAGGGCGAGAATAATACATATCATCATAAGAAAATATCCAAAGTAGGTAACCCGGGTTCCCAGGGGATCATGATTTACTGACAGTACAGTACCCTTTTCATCTGAATCATAGGAAGACTGATAGAAACGATATCCCCTGTATTTCAGAATATTGTTCATATAAATTCTGAAGGGTCTGGTTATATCATGGGCTTCATCAATTAAAACAACTTCAGAAGCAAAGGAAGAGGGGCTCATGGATCCCGGATACCGGTCAAGTTGAAAATTCTTAAGCTCAAGGGCAAAAGGTAACCGATGCTTCCTGACCCCGAAGCCTGTGGTAAAATGTAAACCGGCTATATCAGATTCATTGGCCATAATTAAGCTCTTGGGTAATCCGCGGATCATAAGATCCTCTTCTCCGTTATTAATGCCGATTTTTAAATGCAATACATCCGGGTGGCGACCCATAGCACTCATCTGACTGTTCATTCTCATCCGGTTACCCGAGATGTAATCGACACTTCTGACCCGGATTATATCTTTACCAAACCGGAATTTCAGTCTGACCTGTTTTTTGTTAATGGAAGAGAGGTATATTTTCTGATATTTTTCTACCGTATCCCCCTGACTGACAACCCGGATATAAAAGAAGGTATCATCACTTTTATAAAGATCCCGGATATCCCCTTCGCGAATACCCATCATACCTTCTTCACCCGTAAAACGCGTCAGAGCAGCTCCTGCAATGATCACCAGAAAGGCCAGGTGAAACAGAAAAAGAGGCAACTTTTTCAGTGTGTAAAGCTTGTATTTAAAGATATTGTAAGCCAGATTAACAAATACCAGTAAGATGGCCAGTTCAAACCACCAGGCCTGGTATATCGTTCCCTGGGCAGCAACCGGACCATAAGCATTCTCAATAAAGGTAGCCACGGCTATAGCCGCCGCTAAAATCAACAGTAAAATACCCATGAAGGGCATGGAGGTAATAAAACGGGTAATTTTCTTAATCATATCCATAATCAATATTCTTCAATTTTACGTTATAAAAATAACAGAAAATGTCAGGTGTAACAACCGGCAGGGTAATATTCAGGAATTATTTAACCCGGTAGTTGTAAAGGAATTGATTCTCACTACCCACAACCAGGTTAAAATGCTTAGATGAAGGTTCAAGAAAGCCGATAGAGAACTGGGTTCTGCCACGCAGAGGAAATCCCTTGTATAGAGTACCATCCCGGTTAAAAAGATAAATGTCATTTTTTGATTTAACAACCACTCCGATTTTCACATCACTGGCCGAAAAACGGTACACATTGATGGGATCTTCAACCGGACCGTTAAACTTATAATTGAACATAGGTTTTCCGTTGGCATCAAACACTTCTAATCGGTTGTCATCAGCATAAATATAATCCCCCCGGCCATCCTGGTTAAGATCTGCCACGGTAAAGAAATGGTTATAGGAAAATTTACCGGTTTCAACTGTACTGACCGTACCATCAAGGTAGATTGAATAAATTGTACCCTCGGCATCGGTAATAACCCACCGGGGGCCTTTCCCTGCTGTAGACGGGTCAAGGGTAATCCTGTTTCTCGTGGATACCGGAAACTGCTTTTTGGGTTGTACCCTTACAGATCCACGCCGGTTAAGAATATAGACACGCATTTCATCAGAAAAAACAATATAATCCCGGGTGCCAATTCTGAAGTGCTGCGCCGGCTGTCTGACTGTTCCTTCTGTTTTATCAAAACCCCAACCTTTCAGAACAGAACCTTGCTTATCATACAGATAAATCCGGTGATCAGAACATGCAATTATGAAACGGTAATCTTTGTTGGCATCATAATCAAAAACATTCAAACCATTGGTAGCCGGAGCACGTAGTTTAATCGGGTAGCGATCTACATAATTCCCTTTACGGTCAATTAAATGAATATAATTTGGAGTACTGAAAAGCAATTGCAGTTTATTGTTTTTATAGAAATCGATCTGATAAATACCCGAATTAATCTGCTCTTCAAGGGGAACTCTCCATAGGATTCTCCCTGCACCGTTAATCAGATAGAGGTTATTGGCTTCGTCCTGTATCACAATCTCCTTGGCCCGTGTGTAATGGTTAATTACAAATGCCGGTTTAAAATCGATCTGCCCCTCCAAATGGGACTCCCACACTGTATGCGGACGGTCAAGTTTCATTTCACTGAAACGGATAAACAGATTATGATAATAGCCATCCCGGTAATGGAATTGTAATCCCACAGCTCCGATCTCCTGCAAAAAAAGTTGGTTTTTCTTAATCACGGATTCCATTTTCGGATTCAGAATCCCCGACAGATATCCCTGTATCCGCATGGGGATCGCAAAAAGGGTAAAACTACTGCGACTATTGATCCAATTTGTGGATAATTGATAATACGGATCATTAGAAAGCACTTTATTTAATTCAAAATAATAGATTACCATTTGAATGTCTTCCGGTTTATCCGCAAGGATCAGAAAGTTACCCACAAACCCGAAACAGGTTCCCTTAACAGCAGCAAACAGAGGACCACCCAGTAGCTCAGGTAAACCGTTAAACGGGGTACGATAAATTGCAAAACTTTTTTCACGGTCTAATTGATAATCCGAACGGTAAAATGACAAATCCTTCTGTTCTTCAGATGCTCTTTTCTTTAGCCATCCTATCAGTTTCCCGGATATTTGATTTCTGCTCTGAAATCCTGCCATCACCACCGGGACTTCATTTGTTTTACCGGCACGGGTCAGATAAGTCAATACCAGATCCTTACTCATCATCCCGGCCAGGCTTTGTTCGACATTCTCCCCTGCCAACCGGTTAGCTGTTTTCAACAGTTGTTCCCGTTTTCGGCCGCCGCTTGAAGATCCCAGATAATTTGTCAGATCCTCAAAGTAGAGAAGAGGCTTTTGAATGCCATAGTGAATAAATAATCCGGCCGATGCAGGAATCACACGATCTACATCTACCGGTTGCGGTTCCTGACGTTTGAAAACATCCAGAAATGAGAATTGATCACTGTCACTGAGCCCCAGTCCGGAAAGCAGTAAACCGTCATTTCTAACCGTCAGATCCAACTCAACCCAACTCCCGTAACGGTTATAAGCGGTCATCTTTTTTTTCAAACCGCTATTCATCCACTGGCTCCACCACTGCGGGATTTCTTTCAAATTCACATACAATTCTGCCCTGCTCTGAATGCCCGCCGTTTTAATCAGTTTTTTCAATGAAGGATTATCAGTTAGTGGATTCCCTGTTTTTGACAAACGGATCACATTCTCTACAAGAATCTGCGACGGACTGAGTACCAGGTATTTTTTATTCTGAAATACAGAAAGCACAGGAATTCTTGCCGAATCGGCAAAAGAAATCTGATGGTATCTCTCGCGGTCATAAGTTACCTCTTTCCATGATCCCGGACGGCCTCCGATCTGTTGCAGAAGATCGCCCAGCATATTCAGGCGTACATGACCTGAAAGGTCAAGTACCAACACAAATTGAAAAATATCTTTGCCGGCAGGATGAACAGAAAGCAGAGCCGGGGAACGGTCTAGGAGATCCTGAAATACCGGGTGGCTCTTCGTTACCGTATCCAAACATATTAAAGAGCGGCTAATAGGTGCAAATCCCTGAATCTTTTCAAGAGCCGGGAATAACGGTGCAGACTGAATTACCGATTCAACCAGATCACTTACTGAACGACTTTCAAGTATCACTATCGGATCATCAGGAACCATCTCTATGGCAGAAGCATGATATACAGTAAGCGTTTTCCCTTTGGTAAAATGAATGATTAAAACAACAGGGACTGCCAGCAGAAGAATAATCAGAAACGGAAGTAGCCTTTTAAACATAGTTTGACCCTGTATTTGAAAAACAAATTTAGTTTTTTTCATTAAAGGTATGGAAGCATTCACCCGGATAACTAACTTTGAACCCCGAATATTTTAAAATACCGGACCTTTCCCAAAATCGGATAACTATGCGGGTGATGAAATTTGGGGGTACCTCTGTAGGATCCCCGGCAATGATCAAAGAAGTTGCAAAACTTATTTCAGATGAACAACCCAAGATCGTGGTGCTGTCAGCCATGGCCGGGACAACCAACGATTTGATCCTGTATGCCGGCGCATTGCACAAACAGGAACGGGTAGCCGCAAGAAAAATCCTGGACAGGCTTCTCAACCGGTATCTCAATCTGGTTAACGACCTTTTCAAGACGGCAACCTTCCGGCAAAAGGGAATAGAAATGATTGAATCCCACTTTACCTATCTCCGGGGATTTAACCGGGATATGTTTACCATCCATGAAGAAAAAGCTGTTCTGGCCCAGGGTGAATTAATTTTAACTGCACTGATGCAATTCTATCTTGAAGAGTGCAAAATTCCTTCAGTACTTATATCTGCTCTTGACTTTATGCGTATAGATAAGGATCTTGAACCCGATCATTATTATATCCGTGAGAATCTTAACCGGCAACTAACGGAGCATCAGGGCACCCGCCTGTTTCTTACTCAAGGCTTTATCTGCAGAAATGTTTTCGGAGAAATTGACAATCTTAAACGCGGAGGATCCGATTATACCGCTTCGTTAATAGGGGCAGCATTAGGATCGGAGGAAATACAAATCTGGACAGATATTGACGGCGTACATCATAATGATCCGAGATTCGTGCCGAATACCCGCAGAATCGATCATCTCTCATTTGATGAAGCTGCCGAACTTGCCTATTTCGGGGCTAAAATCCTTCATCCCACCAGCATCCATCCTGCCCGGGAGAAAAAGATACCGGTCAGATTAAAAAACACTCTTCACCCCACCTCTCCGGGAACCCTGATCACTTCAGAATCATCGGGACCCGGTATCAAAGCAGTAGCTGCTAAAGACGGAATTACTGCCATCAGAATTCAATCTGACCGGATGCTGCTTGCATACGGATTTTTACGTAAAGTTTTTGAAATTTTCGAGACCCATCGTACTCCAATCGATATGATCACCACATCTGAAGTATCGGTGTCAGTTACTGTCGATTTTAAGGCTAATATAGAGCATATTGTAAAAGATCTTACCCGTTTCGGTTCTGTGGAAGTCTCAAATGACCGAACGATTATTTGCGTTGTGGGAGATCAAATCTCTGAAAGTACAGGATTAATTGAACGGGTACTAAATGCCTTGAAAACGATACAGATTAGAATGATCTCATTCGGATCAAGTCATAATAATATCTCACTTCTGGTCAAATCAAAAGATAAAGTCGAAGCCCTTAACCTCTTGTCAGAACACCTTTTTAAGAATACATGAAAACCAAGTTCCCTATAAATGCTTTCAGGGATATCTCTACCCCGTTTTTCTATTACGATCTCGATCTGCTGAATACCATATTATCCGAAGTACAACAACAAGCCCGGCAATTAGGGTATCAACTGCATTATGCATTAAAAGCCAATATAAATGATCCTGTCTTAATAAGTATCCGTAAGAAAGGATTCGGAGCCGATTGTGTCAGCGGAAACGAAATTCTCAAAGCCGTTGAAACCGGTTTTGACCCTAAAAGCATTGTGTTTGCCGGTGTAGGCAAAAGCGACGATGAAATCCGTATCGGATTACAACATCATATTCACAGCTTTAATTGTGAATCCTTGCAGGAACTTGAGGTAATTAATCATCTTGCCGGTGGAATGAACACACAGGCTGCGGTCTCATTACGGCTTAACCCTAATATTGATGCACATACACATCGTTACATTACGACCGGTATTGAAGAAAATAAATTTGGGATCAATCTTTGGGAATTAAACCAGGTTCTTGAAAAGATCAACTCTTTCAACAACCTGACCCTGATCGGATTACATTTTCATATCGGATCTCAGATCCTGGATCAGAGTGTTTTTAAAGGTCTTTGTCTCCGGATTAATGAAATTCAGCAATGGTTTGAAGAGCGAAAAATCCGGATCAACCACATAAATGTAGGAGGAGGCCTTGGAGTTAATTACAGTGATCCGGATGGGAATCTCCCGGATTTCAACACCTATTTTAATATTTTCAAACAATTCCTTGAGCTGCGACCCGGTCAGCAACTTCATTTTGAACCCGGGCGGGCACTCGTAGCCCAGTCAGGCTCATTGATCAGTCGTGTGCTTTACATAAAAGAGGGGATCAAAACCCGTTTTGCCATTCTGGATGCCGGCATGACCGAACTCATCCGTCCGGCACTATACCAGGCGGTGCATAAGATCCAGAACCTGACCTCTTCAGGACTGCCGTTGACTTATGATGTTGTAGGACCAATCTGCGAATCATCAGACTGTTTCGGAAAAGCAGTTATTCTGCCTCAAACACAAAGAGGCGATCTGATTGCCATCCGTTCAACCGGTGCGTACGGAGAGGTTATGAGCTCATCATATAATCTGAGGACAAAAGCCAAAGCCTACTATTCAAAAGATCTGCTTAACCATGAATAAACACCACCTTCTGCATCCCAACAGTCACGCGGTAAAACTTGTACTTGAAGACGGCATGGAATTCTCAGGATGGTCATTCGGTCACGAAAAACCCGCTGCAGGAGAAGTCGTTTTTAATACTGCCATGGCCGGATATCCTGAAAATATTACCGACCCGTCATACAGAGGTCAGATCTTAGTTCTGACCTATCCACTGGTCGGCAATTACGGTGTCCCCGGTAAACAACGTGAGCATCAATTACTAAAATTCTTTGAATCGGATGAGATTCAGATTTCCGGACTGGTCATTTCCGATTATTCATTCAGCTACAGCCATTGGAATGCAGACCAAAGCCTTTCAGACTGGCTCAATGAATTTCATGTTCCCGGTATTTTCGGAATTGACACCCGTGCTCTTACCAAATACCTGCGTGAAAAGGGTACCATGCTGGGCAAAATTATTTTTGATGAGGATATACCGTTCTATGACCCCAATAA
>JAGHDB010000342.1 GCA_021160155.1 Bacteroidales bacterium
AAAGAAGAAACTTATGATCAGTATCAAGTTGAATATGATCCCAATAGTTTCACGGATTCATTAACCGTTGAAATTACCGTGAAGCCCGGGATTTCCGGAAAAGTTTACTATACCCTGGATGGAACCCGGCCGGATGAACACGCTGAGCAGTATAAACATCCCATACACCTGGATAAAAACACACAGGTTTCGGCTGTTTTACTGATGCAAACGGCAGGTGGGACCAGAATCTGGTATCGTAGTCAACAGTTTACCCGGCTGGAGCGTCCGGATAAATAGCCACTCTTTTTTAATGTACAAGCGGACCGTGATATTTATTTTGTTTGCCGGCTGGATTATCCAGGCATTGGGTTGTCGTTATACCGTTCGGGAAATTGGTTATTCGACTTTATTACAGGATATTTATATGCTGGTGCTCCTGGATCCGGTCGCTGATCCGTCGGATCCCGGTTGGCAAATAATTCGCAATACCCTGAAATACAGTAATATACGATTTGAGGTGATCAATACAGAACGAGAGGCCAATCATCCCGTTGTACAGCAGGCTTTAGCTGCAGGGATAAGGTTTCCGGCAAAGATTATGCTGGCTCCGGACGGCCGAATACTGGTGCTGAAAGATTCGTCAATCAAACTTGCGGTAGATCATATTCTTCACGTGTCTTATCAGAAAACTCTTGCAGACCGGTTACAAAATTCTTTTTGTCTTATTTTCTGGATACCCGGCAGGAGTCTCTCCGTCAATCGGGAAGTACGGGAAATAATACGCAAAAGTGCCGGTCATATTGCTAATTTGATGCCCAATATGCCCAAACAGGTTCGCAAAGGTCCGTTTATCATGGAAATAGCAAGAAAAGATTCTGCCCGGTACCGGATGCTGCTTTGGGCTTTGGGGGTTGAACAATTACCGGAGCAACCGGAAGCTTTTTTACTCTACGGAAGAGGCAGAATGATGGGCGGCAGGTTAGTTTATAAGGATATTAAAAACAATCGTTTGTATGACCTGATGTCAATGATTGGAGCAGATTGTGAATGTGGCCTGGACCGCAAATGGATGCTGGGGCACCAGATTCCTTTGGATTGGCCGTTAAAGGTTCGTCAGCATCTGGTTAAAGAGATTGGTTTTGATGTGGATAATCCCATGGTTCTGGCTGAGATGAGCCGTATCCTGAATCAGGATTCATACAGGAGTGATTCTGTTGCTATCTCTTTTGCGCCTGTGGAGATTGACATCAGTCAAACATTTGAACCTGACGGGGCAACAAAGGTAACAGGGCAGGGGATTACAAGTAGTCGGGATCCGGTTCACAGCGAGGTACTTATTTTTATTTTTCTTATTACCGGGATGGTTTTGATTTTTGGCGGTTGGTTATATTTTAAGAGAAAAAATGATTAAATTGCGGTCAAAAAATAATTAATGTACCTAAGGTCCAATTTAAAATTACTTCGTAAAAGAAAGCAACGTACGCAGGATGAGGTAGCTACGTTTCTGGGTATGAAACGTTCAACTTATTCGGGTTATGAGAATGGGGTAGCTGAGCCGGGTATTGCCGAATTGCAAACTTTTTCTGATTATTTCGGTGTGGCCATGGATACGCTGGTCAGGGTGGATTTACAAAAAATATCAGAAAGTCAGTTAAACCAATTACTTGAGGGGGTAGATCCTTACATTCGGGGATCCCGTCTCCGGATTTTGTCAACCACTGTTAATAGTGAGAACCGTGAAAACATTGAACTGGTCAATGAGAAAGCACAGGCAGGGTACCGGCGTGGATATGCGGATCCTGAGTATATACGCGAGCTTCCTGTATTTCAATTGCCTTTTCTTTCTCCCGAACGAAAGTACCGCACGTTTCAGATCAGCGGGGACTCGATGCTCCCAATTCCTGATGGTTCTTATGTAACAGGTGAATTTGTAGAGAACTGGGAATATCTTAAAAACGGGGATCCCTGTATCATTCTGACTAAAGATGACGGAGTGGTTTTTAAGTTGATTCAAAAGGATTTTCGCCGGAAGCAATTTATATTACATTCGCTGAATAAAGTTTATGATTCTTTTCAGGTTGCGGTTGAGGAGATTGCAGAGATCTGGAAGTTTGTTCACTATATCAGTTCTGAAATGCCTGACCCTCTTACTTCCGAGCAGGAATTATATCAGGTGGTAGCCAATCTGAAAGATGAAGTAGAGAAGTTGAAGGAACAGCGCAATTAAACATAAGTTATAATGACTATTTGTGGAATATTAGGTTTTTGGGAAAGCGGTATTGTTATTTTACTGCTTCTGGTTCTTCTTTTCCCGCTGTTATTACGAAAATTCCGCGGAAACCGGGTGGTTGACATGACTGAGAAAATCGATCAGTTAGAACGGATTGAACGGATGTTCCGGGAGGGTTCTCTTTCAGAACGGGAATTTAAAAAACAGAAGCGGAAGATCATGAAAGGGAAGTAACCGTGCCATTTACTCAATGCCTGTTGACCGGAGTAAACCTGATGTAGTCAATTCCTACCATATAACGAGGGAGAGCGTGTGCCTGCTTGCCGGTAATTTTCAGGGTTAACTGATTGGCTCCTTTCTTGAGATGAAATTGTCCGATCTGCCGGTGGGCGGTGATCACATCTTTGCCACCGGATGGGTCGTGGTATCCAATGATGCTGTTGTTGGTCTCTTTGCCATTAATATTAATGATAAAGTTTCCATAATCAATAGCTTTGGTATATACCAGTTCAGCCCGGTAGGTTCCGGCCTCAGGCATTTTGAATTCTGCAGTCAACCGGCCGTTGTTTCCTCCGTTCATCCACCAGAGCTGGGCATGATTGCTCCATCCCCATGTAATACTGTTTTGAACCTGCCAGCTTCCTTTCGTGACATTTGTGACCCGGAGGTTTTCCCCTTCAAGAATTCCGTTTTTATCCGGAACCGGTTTGATCAGGTCTTCACGTTTCAGGAGGATTTGTTTTTTTGCATTTTCCATATCCGGTTTGATCATTGATTCTCCGCCGGGGCGCATATACCAATAGGATACAATGGCGTAATTGATCCGGGTAGGGGCCCAGTGCCACAGTTCCATATCAAAGCGCAGAGAATCGCGAAAGGTTACTCCGTCCAGCATACGGTGTCTCATATTGATGGTCATGCCGGGATGGAAATTCCCTGAACCATCAGGTTGTGCGATTAGAAAGTGGCTGAACGGTTCGGGCCGGCACCAGGCATAACCGATATAATCTTCGGTACCGGTACCGACAAAGCTGGGGAAAGTATCTTTATCCACATATACTTTTTCATCTCCTTCACCCCACCAGGAATCTGCCGTATTGAAAACCGTAAGGGCATCACCTGCGTAAATTCCCTGACCTTTCAGCAGGGCAAAATGGATGTCAAAATGTTTGTCGGTACCACCGACCCAATGGTTACCGGCGGTTTCAATATTATGATATTCATGCCACAGCGCACCAAAATGCATGGAGTTGTGTGTCCAGTGATAGGTTCCGGTGACCAGTGTTCCGGTGACCACCTGAACCTCCTGATCCCCGAGATTGATAAGCGAGACCACAGCACCCTTCTTAAACGGCATGGTCCAGAAACAACTCATTAAACCCTCTTTGGTGACCTGTGTATGCCAGGTGGTATAGGGACGAATCTGGTATCCGGTTCCGAAGAAATCCCCGATGGGTGAGTAAACGCAGGGTTCTCCGTCGAAGCTGATCTCCAGCATAGTGGATCGGAGTGCCTGGGGCAGGTTGGCTGCATCTATTTTAAAGTCCATACGGTATATGGCTTTTCTTCCGGTCAGGCTTTGCTTCAGCGTATCTCCCGGTGCCATCAATCCTGTCAGGGAGGTTTCATTTTTACCGGGGATTTCAGGATGTATTCTCCGGTTTAAAGTTTTCAGGGTTTCTGCAACCAGTGTTTTCTGGTCGGTAAGGTCTTTGAAGGAGAAAGAGACTACCCGCGTGCCGGGATCATAAGTCCGGTAATCAATGTTATAATAAACAGAAGGAGAGTGTTTTACAGTATCGATAGCCGTACATTCATAAGATACGATACAATGCCGGGCATAGGGAATCGGCAGGTAGAGATTGTGCCCGCGATGTGAATAGTCGGTTTCAGGTGACACCGAGCTGCTGAGCGGTTCACCCACAAGGACACCTCCACTGATTATATTCAATACCGGACCTTCGATTACCGGAGCCTTTTGATCATCGAGGTATATCCGCAGGGTGCCGGTATATGCATCTTTATTTCCAAAAGT
>JAGHDB010000041.1 GCA_021160155.1 Bacteroidales bacterium
ATGGAGCCAATGGTATTTACATGGACGAGATATCCTGTAATTCACACGAATTGTGTTTTAATCCCGATCACAGGCATCCTTTGGGAGGCGGCCGTTACTGGGCTGACGGTTACCGGAACCTTTACCGTAAGACATTGAATATAGCCCATCAGAGCGGGAAGGACGTCGTTATTACCTCTGAATCTGCCAACGAGATATTCTACGATCTTGTGACGGCTAATTTATTTACAGGTTGGCCTACCGATTATGAAATACCAATGTTGGAGGTAGTCTATTCTGGATATACTTTGTTTTATGCAAGCAGATGTGATTTCACACGAAGTGACCGACTCTTTAATTTTTGCGTAGGGCAGGGTTTTATTGACGGACGTCAGATCGGATGGATGAACTTCGATCTTTTCAGGCCCGAGTACCGAAAGAAAGTAGAATATATGAAAAATTGTGCAAAATACAGACTGGTGACGAAAAAATACCTTACGTTTGGGCGGCTTTGGGCGCCTGTTTATCCTGAAAATGATGTCCCGTTATTTGAGGAGGAATTCAGAGGAGGAGGCATGCACAAAGGCAAGGTGCCTTCAGCCGAGGCAAGGCTCTGGCAGGCCGAAGATGGCAATTTGGCCATATTCATTGCCAATTATGTTGATAATGATGTGGAATTCTCCTATACAATTGATCCCCATAAATATGGTCTCAATGCAGAATATTACAAGGTAACAGAAATTACTCCCGAAGGTAACCACCTGCTTGCTCCCTCTGAAAAAACAATTTCCAGAACCGAAATACTCGCACCAGGTAAAGTGAAAGTGATCGAGTTTACACCGTCTGAAGAAAAAATACTGAAAAATAACTGATAAAATTCGAAACATGAAGAAGCGATTTGAAATACTGGCCCTCTTCGTATTGTTTTTACAAATACAAGTTCTGATTGCCCAGACGCCGGTGGATATCCACAATGGGTTGGTTTTAAAAAATAACCGGGTCAGCTTTGAATTTGAGCCTGAAAATATGGGGCTTGCTTCAATGAAAGACCTCTGGACAAATCACGAACATATTCAAACGGTGGATGGTAAACATTTGCTTTGGGAAATAGCATTTGCAAGAGGAAGGCAAATTTATACGATAACCAACAACTATAAACCCTGCACTTATGCATCTATTGAGAAACTGCCCGACGGGACTACCAGAGCAAAGATGGAATGGAACCGCTTGCGATGGTGGGAGGAAGATGATGCTGTTTCGGTAACGGTAATTATAGAATTACCCAAAGATACAGGTATTGCCAGGTGGAGAATATTTGTTGAAAATAATAGTAATTATTGGGGTTTATGGTCGGTTCTGTATCCGATCGTAAACGGATTTCCGGCATCGGGGAAGTATGATATTGCCCGACCTTCTTTTGCCAGGGGCGGGGAGTTGATCCGTTCGTGCGAGCAAAAACTTAGCGGTCGGTACCCGGGCGGTGCCTGGCCCATGCAAATGGTTTCGTTTGATACGAAAGGTAACAGTGTTTACCTGGCCAGCATGGATGGAGAGGCAAGGGCAAAAGACTTCGTTGTTGAACCGGTAAAGGGCCTTGATAGTCAAAGGTATCCCATAATCTTTTCCGGAAGGCGTCACAGAGCATTTGTCCCGGAACCCGGTGAGCGGATATACATCATTCATTATCCCGACGATATGGGCGTGCAAGGATCTGATTATCCTGATCCTTACCCGGTAGCATTCGGAATACACGAGGGAGGCTGGACGCATGCAGCCAGAATCTACAGATCATGGGCGCTAAAACAGAAATGGACACAAAAGGGACCTCTCTCAAACCGGATAGATATACCTGAGAGCATCATCAATACATGCGTTTGGATTCGTGATAACTGGATATGGAACAATGCCGAAGGAACACCGGAGGAAATGAACAAGCCTTTATTAAAAGCAGCAAAAAAACTCGATGTACCTGTTGGTTTGCACTGGTACAGGTGGCATATTCCGCCCTTTGATAATCTGTATCCCCACTTTTTGCCGGCAAAGCAGGGTTTTAAAGAAAGAGTGGCTGAGCTGAAAGAGAATAATATTCTGGTAATGCCTTATATCAATGGATCCAGTGTGGACATGAATATTGACGATTTTGATAAGTTCGAACCCGATGCCGTGAAAGATCAGGCGGGCGGATTACGACTTCATTATTATTCCGATAAATCCGGACGATTGATTTCTATGTGTGCAAATCAGATTCATTGGCAGGATGTAATTGAATCATTGACAGATGATATTCGAAAACAATACGGGGTAAACGGAATTTATATTGATCAGGTATCTGGTCTATATCATGAACTATGCTTTGATAAATCACATCTGCATCCGCTGGGAGGGGGTAGTTATTGGGCCCGGGGTAACCGCAATTTGTTGGGAAAGGTTAAAAACGTGGCTCTCCGCTATGGCGGAAATATGGTGGTGACATCAGAAGGTGCTACCGAAGTATTTTTTGACCTCTTGGATGGGAATCTATTATGGTCACAACCTTCCGAGAGAGAGATTCCGTTGGAGCAAATGGTATATTCAGGGTATACCATCTTCTTTGGAAGCCCGTGTGACTATACAAAAAGTAACAACTACTTCAGGTATGCGCAGGGCCAGGCTTTTATCGACGGGCGACAAAACGGGTGGATGGATTTGGGCCTGTTTAAACCTGAATATAAGAAAAAGGTTGATTATTTGAAGCAGTGTGGTAAAATCCGCTTGAAAACCATCAAATACCTGGTGTATGGTCAGCTTCTTGATCCTGTTCTTCCCACAGGAGAAATTGAAACCTTCAGTGATGATGGTTTTGGATGGGGCATGTATGAAAAACAGCGCTATGCTGAAGTACCGGCTGCTGAGGCAAGATTATGGAAATCCGAAGAAGGAAATCTTGCCATATTCTTTGCCAATTATATCGATAAACCAATCAATTTTCCCTATAAAATCAATCCGGAGAATTATGGCCTACCCCACGGCAAATGGGAAATAAAAGAG
>JAGHDB010000367.1 GCA_021160155.1 Bacteroidales bacterium
CCTTCTCAACCTCCTCAACCTTCTCAACCTCCTCAACCTTCTCAACCTCCTCAACCTCCTCAACCTTCTCTTCCTCCTCATGAGCAGGCTCTGCTTCTTGTATTCCGGCTATCTCAAAGGTACTGATTCTTTTCCCCCGGGCTTTAAAGGTTTTAATCCCTATAAATTCGGCAGCATCAATTATTTCGGGTTCACGTTGTGCCTGCTTACCGCCAAATTGAATGATAAACCGGGGTCTGGGATGATCGCTCAGGAGAATCAGGTGAGATTCAGGATGATCACCAATCAGGGTTTGGAGTTTTTGAAGTGCTGTGGATTCGTCAATTTGAAATCGTTTTAGGTAATAGAATCCTTTGGTGGCATCAAAGAAAACCAGGGAGAATATTTTTGAGGGATTAAATTTTTCAATGCGCAGAATTTGCTCTTCAAAATGGGTAGAAAGATCAAAACCGCTTAACCTGAAATAGCCGTTTTTAAGAATGACGAGGATATGGTCATCACCGAAAAATTCACCCAGATAGATTCCGCGACCGTCGTCATTCAGCCGGTTTACGCTATTATCAAACCAGATTTTACGTCCGCCCAGGGTAGAGGTGCCTTTATCTTTCAGGGTGATTTTACTAATGGCATGTTTAGAGAGAATATTGCCCATGGCATTCCGGTTCTTAATAGCCAGTGAGCTGAAATCAAATTCAAAAGCGGTCTTTTTAAGTTTGGGCTTAGGCTTTAGCACTACTTTAACCACTTCGGCTTCCCCATTGGGATTTTCAGAAAAATAGAGGATTTTTGATCCCTCTTTCCCCTGTGTTACGTCATAGGGTTTGTCACGTGTAACTCCTTTTATAGCAAATCTTTTGGTATAATTTTTCCCGGAGTGACCGTCCCGGTAAATTACATTATAGATGGTGCGGCTGTCATTCCGGTTAAAATGACTGATATGCAGGATGTTTTTCCCCAGAAATGCTTTAGGTGATACTTTGGTGACCAGGTAGGAGCCATCTTTTCGGAACACGATAATATCATCAATATCTGAGCAGTCAAACAGGTATTTATCTTTTTTCAATGAAGTACCGACGAATCCTTCATCCAGGTTGGCATATAGTTTCTCATTAGCTACTACAACCCGGGTGGCTTCGATCACATCAAAGCTGCGCAATTCGGTTTTCCGTTCCCGGTTTTGACTATATTTTTTCTTTAGATCCTGATAGTACGTGATGGCATATTCAACAAGGTGGTTAAGATGATGCGAAATAGTTGTGAGCTCCTTGTCAATAGCAATAAGTTGTTCGGCTGCCCTTTTGGCATCGTATTTTGATATCCTCTTGATTTTTAATTCAGTAAGCTTAATCAGATCTTCCTGTGTAACGGCTCTTTTTAGTTGATTTTTGAATGGTTCAAGTCCTTTATCGATAGTTTTGAGAACACTTTCCCAGGTTTCGCACTTTTCAATTTTGATATAAATTCTGTTTTCGATAAAGATTTTTTCGAGTGAAGCGGCATGCCAGGATTCTTCGAGTTCACGGAGTCTGATCTCCAGTTCTTTTTTAAGCAGGGCAACCGTATTTTCGGTTGAGATTTTCAGGATATCCGAGACACCTAAAAAAGCCGGTCTTTCATCTGTGATAACACAGGCATTTGGAGAGACGGATATTTCACAATCGGTAAATGCATATAAAGCATCAATGGTTTTATCCGGTGAGACTCCTGTAGCCAGGTAGATCATGATTTCAACCTGCCCGGCCGTATTGTCATCGATTTTCCGGATTTTAATTTTACCCTTATCATTAGCCTGGATGATGCTGTCGATCAGAGATCCGGTTGTTTTTCCAAATGGAATCTCCCGTATGACCAGGATCTTTTTATCAATTTTTTCAATTCGTGCCCGAATACGGATTTTCCCGCCGCGTTGTCCATCCTGGTATTTTGAACAATCTGCAAATCCCCCGGTAGGGAAATCGGGAAGCAGGGTAAAAGGTTCATTTTTCAGGAAGGCGATAGATGCATCAACCAGCTCAATAAAATTGTGTGGAAGAATTTTTGATGCCAGTCCAACTGCAATTCCTTCGACTCCCTGAGCGAGTAGCAGGGGAAACTTCACAGGGAGGTACACGGGTTCTCGATTCCGGCCATCATAAGAGGCTTTCCATTCGGTTGTTTTGGGGTTGAATACAACTTCCAACGCGAATTTTGAAAGTCTGGCTTCGATATATCTCGGAGCTGCAGCTCCATCCCCGGTTAGTATATTCCCCCAGTTTCCCTGGGTATCTATCAACAACTCTTTTTGGCCCAATTGCACCAGGGCATCCCCGATGGATGCATCTCCATGCGGATGGAATTGCATGGTATGACCGATGATGTTGGCCACCTTATTGAAACGTCCGTCTTCAAGCCGGCGCATCGAATAGAGAATTCGTCGTTGTACCGGTTTCAAGCCGTCGTACAGATGTGGAACTGCTCTTTCAAGAATAACGTAGGAAGCATAATCAAGAAACCAGTTCTCATACATCCCCGACAGGTACGTAATCTCTTTCTTACGTCCATTGCCATTTAGTTGAGTCTCATTTGACCCGGATTCTGAAAGTTGTTGTTTGTTTTCCTCACTCATACCTGTCTAATCGACAAATTGATCCTCTTCGATTCTGAGATTCTCAATAATAAATTCCTGGCGTTCCGGTGTGTTTTTCCCCATATAAAATTCGAGTATTTCTTCTACCGAATCCTCTTTTCGAAGAATAACCGGTTCGAGACGGGTGTCTTTTCCTATAAAATGTTTGAATTCATCCGGTGAGATCTCTCCTAATCCTTTAAACCGGGTAATTTCAGGCTTACTGCCCAATTTGTTAATGGCGCTCATCTTTTCTTCATCAGAATAGCAATAGAAGGTTTTACTTTTATTACGCACTCTGAACAGGGGTGTTTGCAAAATATACAAATGACCCTGCTTGATCAGGTCGGGGAAAAACTCCAGAAAAAAAGTGATCAGGAGTAACCGGATATGCATCCCGTCCACATCGGCATCGGTAGCAATTATAACATTATTATATCGCAGGTCGTCTAATCCGTCTTCAATATTCAATGCGGCCTGAAGCAGGTTAAACTCTTCATTTTCATATATTATCTTCTTTGAATCCCCATATGTGTTTTTAGGTTTTCCCCGAAGGCTGAATACGGCCTGTGTATTAACATCCCGTGATTTGGTAATGGATCCGCTTGCTGAATCTCCTTCGGTAATAAAGATGCTGGTTTCTAAACGACGTTCATGATGTGAGTTATAATGAATCCGGCAATCACGTAATTTGCGGTTATGCAGTGAGGCTTTTTTAGCACGGTCACGGGCCAGTTTTTTTATTCCGGATATTGCTTTGCGTTCTTTTTCTGATTCGAGGATTTTTTTATGGAGGATTTCGGCTGTTTCAGGATGTTTATGGAGATAATTATCAAGATTTTTTGACAGAAAATCCAGGATAAAATTGCGAACGCTTGGGCCATCCGGACCGATATCTTTAGAGCCCAGTTTGGTTTTGGTTTGCGATTCAAAAACGGGTTCTTCTACCTTAATACTTATGGCAGCTATGATGGAGGTACGAATGTCTGACGGATCAAAATCTTTATTAAAAAATTCCCGGATGGTTTTCACCACTC
>JAGHDB010000294.1 GCA_021160155.1 Bacteroidales bacterium
AAAACCATGAACAAACTGTTTCAGCTCCGTTACGTTTTTCTGCTGGTTACACTCTTTCTGTCCGGCACCTCCCATACACAACCGGCAAACTTCAGTTTGTCAGAAGTTATGTCGTATCCTTTCCCTTCGGGATTGGTTGGGGCTACGCATAATTCACGAATCGCCTGGATTTTTAACGAATCCGGTTTGCGTAATGTATATGTGGCTGAAGGCCCCGATTTTACAGCCAGAAAACTAACCCGGTTCAACCAGGATGACGGACAGGCTCTTTCTTCTCTGTCTATCTCTTCCGACGGCACCTGGGTGGTTTTCATCCGCGGAGGCGATTTTGGCGGAAACTGGGGTACTTCGCAGCCGGTAAACCCGACTTTCAGTACACTGAAACCAAAAATCCGGATTTGGGCCGTTCCTTTTCGCAATGGCAATCCCCGGGTCATTGGCGACGGTACCAGTCCGGTTATCACTCCCGACAATAAAAATGTAACTTTTATTAAGAACAGCCAGGTCTGGATCGTTCCGATCGACGGTTCGGCAAAACCACACCAACTCTTTTACGCCCGTGGAAGCATTGATTCTCAGGCTTGGTCACCTGACGGCACCCGTCTGGCTTTTCGTTCAAATCGTTCAGATCACTCTTTCATAGGGATTTTTTCAGGAGCCGATCACCCGGTTTTATGGATAGATCCTTCTTTTAACCGGGATCGATTACCCCACTGGTCGCCCGACGGGTCACGCCTGGTTTTTATCCGCCAACCCGGACGGGGAGGAGCTCCCGATTCAATCCTGACCCCCCGGCATCACCCCTGGATGATCATGACAGCTGAAACCACAGGGGGCAAAGCCCGGATGATCTGGAAAGCTCCTGAAACCCTCCGCGGATCCCCCCCTAATACCCAAGGCGGAATCAACCTGCATTGGGCGGCCAAAGGACGAATTGTCTTTCTTTCTTATCAGGATGGATGGCCCCATCTGTACAGTATTTCTGAAAACGGAGGGGATCAGTTGTTACTGACACCCGGTCATTTTATGGCAGAATACATCCGTCTGAGTCCCGACCGCCGCTGGCTGGTTTTCTGTGGAAATACCGGCAGGGATAAACTGGATGTTGACCGCCGCCATGTCATTCGTGTGCCGGTTGACCGGCAAAATATGGAAGTCATGACGCCGGGTGAGGGGCTCGAATGGACCCCGGTCATTACCGGGGGCGGAAAATACCTTGTATATCTTTCTGCTACCGCACAACGCCCCCCGTTGCCGGCAGTTATGGATCTTGAATCCCGCCATATCAAACTATTGGCTACCGGGCGAATACCCGATTCTTTCCCCGTACAAAAACTGGTCACCCCCAAACAGGTTATCTTTAACGCTCCTGACGGCACTACACTGCACGGAACGTTGTTTCTGCCCGAAAACAGGCCGGGCCGTAAACCGGCTATCGTATATATCCACGGCGGACCTCCCCGGCAAATGCTGCTGGGTTGGCATTACTCATCATACTATTCAAATGGTTATGCGGTCAATCAGTATTTAACCAGCCTGGGATATGTGGTTTTGTCAATTAATTATCGCCTGGGTATCGGTTATGGTTATGAATTTCATAACCCACTACATGCCAACTACCGGGGTGCAGCTGAATATCAGGATATTAAAGCTGCCGGCGAATGGCTGGCCCGTCAAACTTATGTGGATCCTCAAAAAATCGGAGTATACGGAGGTTCCTATGGAGGATATCTGACAGCCATGGCCCTGGCACGTAACTCCGATCTTTTTGCTGCCGGAGTAGATATCCACGGGGTACACGACCGCTCTGTCGGGCGGGCGGGTGGTTGGTCGTATCCCGACCGGTATGAAAAAGCACCTGACTGGAAACAGGCAGTTCAGGTAGCCTGGCAATCATCACCGGTTGCTTATGTCAAAAATTGGCGTTCTCCCGTTCTTATTATTCATGGGGATGACGACCGAAATGTCCATTTCAGTGAAAGTACCGGGCTGGTTCAACGACTGAAAAAAAGAGGCGTTTATGTTGAAACGCTGGTCATCGTAGACGACACCCATCATTTTCTGATGCACCATAACCAGTTAACTGTCAACCTGGCAATTGCGGATTTCTTTACCAGAAAATTGCCATTGAAATGATCCGGCAATTTACCGGATTTTTATAATATCGTCCAACGGTGATAACGGGCTGTTTTTAAAAGTCTCCTGTCGGGCTGAACACAAACCGGGTGACCCACGGCACCCAGAAGAGGAAGATCCGTAATAGAGTCGGCATAACAATAGGTCTCATCAAGATCATACTGATGCTTTTGACAGTATGAAACACATTGCCGTTCCTTCTCCAGACCAAAGCATAATGACCCCTCGGGTAATCCTGTGAAAATACCCTCTTTCACCTCCATCCTGGAACAAATTACATCATCCAGATTCAGGTGCCGGGCAACCGGGTCGCATACATAATTCAATGCGGCAGAAAGCAACACTACCGATGCTCCTTTTTCGCGATGTTTCCGGATCATCTCTCTCATTGCCGGCCGAATTCTGGGTATCAGTATATTGACGGTCACATCCGCTGCCAGTTCAGCCAGCGTATGCTCAGGCACCCCTTTCAACCAAAGTGCCATTTTCTGTACCACCAGTTCCGGATCCCGAAACCCGCCTTTATATAATATTAAAAACCAGAGCGCACGCGATAAATCCCTGATCGTCATGATCTTTCTGCGAAAAGCCTCTTTAATCAGATACCTGCCACTGTTGACTTCCAGCAGGGTATCATCAAGGTCAATTAAAACCACGTAGGATTTTCCGTTGCTATTCTCCGAAGAAATGTGGTCCATAAGGATTATAAATGATTTTCAATGCACCCGGTTGAATCCGCACATTAAAATCCCGGGCAAAATGAAGTTCTCCATCCACATGAAACGGCATTTTCTGATGAAATGACAGATCCAGTTTATCCGTCTGATAATAATGAACTCTTTTATCATGAATATGAACTCCCTTCGGCACCATAGTCAGAATTCTCAATCGTTGCAACAGCCCGAGACGCCTGATACTGCACACATCCATTAATCCGTCATCGGCAATTGCCTTCGGGGTAAGAAAAAAACTTGCGGCAAACCGTCTGCCAATAGCCACCGTATTCATAAAACAATCGTTTTCACTCTCCTGTCCATCCACCAGAACCGTCATCTTTTTCTCACGGTAAAATAGAAGAGTTTTAAGAATCTGCCAGATGTATTTGCTCTTCCCTCCTTTTTTCACTTCACCGGATTCTGAATAATTTTCTGCAGCCACCTGTGCATCAAATCCCAATCCAATCCCGTTAAGAAAAGGTATTCCGTTACAACTACCCACATCCATCAACCGGGTTTTTTGTTCAAAAAACACTTTCCAGTCAGCTTCTTTGAACCGGTCTGAAAACCCGAGTATCTGGTTAAAATCATTACCCGTACCTGCCGGGATCAATCCTGTGATCACATCCTCACGACGGATCAACGGAACAGCAACTTCGTTCATTGTTCCGTCACCACCTACCGCAATAATATGGCTATAGCCCTGATCTGCATAATGACGTGATAATTCCGATGCATGTCCGATCCGTTCAGTTTGCACTATTTCGGCATTTACGTCATACTTTCGGAACATCTTTTCAACTGTCGGAGCATATTCACCGGCAAACCCATTTCCTGCAACCGGATTTAAAATAAAAATCCATTTTTCTTGCCGTCCCATCTTTATTAATTTGAGGAATAAACTGATTCAATTACTCGTTTAACTGTATTGATAATTTCATGATCTTCCAGAGACAGTAATTCATCCCTGTTTATCGGTTTGTGTATCACCACTTTTAATTTAGATCTGAAATTGATATGAAACCTGTTCTTAGGCTTTAATCCGTAAAACCCAACCAGTGTGACCGGAAGAACATTCATGTTTGAAGCCCGTAATACATGTAAAAAACCCTTTCTGAAACGATTGATTCTGCCATCTGAAGTGCGGGTACCCTCAGGAAAAATCGCAATACTGTTTCCTTTGCTGCTATGTGTAAGTTGTTCCAGCATCTTTTTGGTATTATCTAAACCGGTTGTCTTCATCGGAACATAATTCATCCTCCTTAACAGTTGTCCGAATACCGGCACCTTAAGTAAATGTTCACGTCCAAACCAGGATATTCCGGGACAAAAAACCATGATCGCCAAAATATCAAACAAACTGGCATGGTTGGCCACCAGGATATACCGTTGCTTTTTATCAACATGCTCCCTGCCCAGCACTTTCAATCGCTTTCCCATCAGTAAGAAACTGGTCCTGGCCCAAAAAACAGTCAGCCAAATCAACCAACTCCGTCGTCCCAGATAAGCAAAAGGCAGAGCCAGCATAACCAATACCAGCGTAAAAAGATAAAGAATAAAAAAGACGGGTACTGTAAGTACTATAAACAATCTTGTAATCAACCTGTTATGTTGCTGAATAGGGAACATAGCATCATTTACCGGGATGCAAAATACACATTTTGGTTCACTCTTCGCGACCGATTAAAATTCGTTTTACCGTTTGTCCTTTCGGACAGGTTACCCTGTCCAGATAAATTCCCGGGGAAAATCGCCTTCCGGACTATGCAACATCATTGTGGTTAATGTGTACCCTCTTTCAGCCGGTCAAAATATATCCGGGCTTCCCGAAGCACTTTCGGGGATAATAACAAGGCAGAAATCATCGTTGGGAAAGCCATGCTGGCATAAGCCCCGTCAATCAGGCTGATCACCACTTTTAAAGTGGCCGCAGCACCCACCGGAATAACGATTATATAAAAAACACTGTATATGATTTTATTTTTTGCTCCAAATAAAAATGAGAAGCATTTTCCACCATAATAAGGAAAAGCAAACAGGGTGGTTAATGAAAAAATCATCACGCAGGCAATCAAAATATAGGGGCCGGCTACCGGTATTGCTTCGCGAAATGCCTGAGCTGTTAAAGTAACCCCGTCTGCATCACCCCTCTGCCATACACCGGTAACAATAATAGCCAGAGCGGTCATAGTGCAAACTATAATCGTATCAATCATCGGTTCGAACATCGCCACTAATCCCTCCCGCACCGGTTCAGCGGTTTTAGCAGCACCATGAGCCATTGGAGCAGTGCCGATACCTGCCTCGTTTGAAAAAGCCGCACGCCGGACTCCAACTATGATAATCCCTCCCAATGAACCTCCCAAAACGGCCTCTCCCGAAAAAGCATCTCTGAAAATCAGTTTAAATCCGGGTATAATAGCATCGGCATGTACAAAAAGAATATATAATACGGAACCTATATATAATACCACCATAAACGGAACCAAAAAACCAGCTACTGTACCGATCCTCTTAATCCCGCCGAAAAGTACTAACACGACCAATAACGCAATTCCCAATCCAATCAATAAATTACCCGTAAGGGATTCTCTGACCCCATTCGGAACCAGAATAATATCCCTTATGGCCTGAGTCAGTTGATTGGCCTGAAAAATGGGGGAAACCCCTATCATCCCCATGATGCTGAAAAAAACTGCTAAAAACTTCCAGTTTTTACCCAATCCCTGCATAATAACATACATCGGGCCCCCCTGAAGTTTTCCTTCTGAATCCCTGCCCCGGTACATCACAGAAAGGGTATTGGTAAAAAACTTGGTTGACATCCCGATAAAAGCACTTACCCACATCCAAAAAACCGCCCCGGGTCCGCCTGTGGTTATAGCTACTGCAATACCACTTATATTACCCATCCCTACCGTGGCTGCCAAAGCCGTTGAAACTGCCTGGTAGTGATTGATCTGACCGGGTTCATCCGGATTATCGTATTTCCCCAACAATACTCTGATACCATGCCCGAAATAACGAAAGGGCAACAGTCTCGAATAAACCATGAAATACAACCCCCCACCCAATAACAGGATCAACAGGGGAGGGCCCCACATAAAATTCCCAAAATCTACAATGGCCTGGCTTATTTTTGACACATCCGGATTTTAGGTTTGCAAAATAGCAAGAATTATTCCGGATTTTTCTTTCTATTTTTAAAACCTTAATAAAAGCTGCAATGAAACATCTGTTTGCTCTCGGATTACTGACTATACTGACTATCTCACTACCGGCCCAAAAAACAGGTAAAATATTCTGGCATGAAGATTTTTCAACCGGACAATTACCTGCCGGATGGAGCACTAAAGCTCTGAATGACAGTGCTGTTAACTGGATTATCACAGATCAACCTTACCCGGGTTCATGGGGCCATACGCGGCAGGCTCCGCCAATCGCCTCCTCCAGCCGTGGGTATCACCTCCAGTTTGCCCCGGGAGTAATAGTGAATAAAAACAGCCGCAAATGGCATACTGCAGGCCAATATCCCGATGCTTTCATACAAACTTCAGCCATCAACTGCAAAAGTAAAAAATCGGTTGTACTGAGATTTCAACAGAAATTCTACTGGAACCGGCGCTATGTCTCAGAAAAGTCCGGACTTTTTGTGGGAGTCAGTAACGATGGACATTCCTGGGTCGAATATGACGTGCGTCAGGATATCGGTCCGCGTCAGGAATCACTCAATCCCATGGAAATTGAACTGAACATCACTCGCACTGCCGCCCGTCAGAAAACCGTGTACCTCCGTTTCTACTGGAAAGGTCTCTACCATTGGTATTGGATGATCGATGATATCCGTCTGTCCGAAGCTTTTGAATCGGATATTCAGGCCTATGACCTGATCTCGCATCCTGAAACCGGTAATTCCTTTACCAACCACGATATGATGACCTTCAGGATCATAAACCTCAGTGCAAAAAAACTAACCCGTGATTTTAAATGCTATCTGCAAATTGATCAGCGACAACCACTTGAGGTTGTTGTCCCGGCCAGCAGAAGAACCCCAATTTCAATAATTGATACCGTACAAGTCAGCTTTCGTCCTGTTGACCTGACTGATTACGGCATCCATCAAATCCGGTTTTATTCCGCCCTGCCGGGTGACCTGAGAACCTCAAATGACACCCTGACTAAAACACTCTATTCAGGAGCCTACTCATTGGGTGATGTGACCGGTTTTCAGCCCGGAGACCAGGAATTTACATTCTCCTGTCACAATGCCCGGTTAAAAATCCGGTTTCTCCGGGAGGATATCTACCGGGTTCAAATGGCCTATGACGGTCATTTCACCAACCCGGCCGGCAACGACCTGGTGATCCATACTCCCGATGCTCCGGTACTGGTAAAGGAACGTGATCAGGGAGATTATTACCTCTTTCAAACCCGCCAGCTGGCTCTGCGGGTGTATAAACATCCGCTGCGCCTTGCCCAGTACCGGCCGGATAATAAAACTCTGGTGTGGCAAGAGACCAATGGATTAACCTACGGAAAAGAGACCGTACAGTACATCAAACGTGGTAAAAACGAATATTTCTACGGCGGAGGAATGCAAAACGGCCGTTTTTCACACCGTGGTCAAACTATTAAACTCACCATTGATTACAACTGGGAAGACGGAGGAAATCCCAACCCCGCTCCTTTCTTCATGAGTAACAAAGGATGGGGCGCTTTTCGCAACACATACGCTCCCGGTTATTATTCGTTTAAAGATACTGTGCGGCTGGTTCATAAAGAGGCCCGTTTCGATAGCTATTTTTTTACCGGATCCTCATTAAAAGACATTTTGGGAGATTATACCGATCTGACCGGCAAACCTTTTCTGATGCCCCGCTGGGCCCTCAGCATGGGCGATGCCAACTGCTATAACCGGGGTGCCAAATCAAAAGCCAAAACCATCGGCAGTACACGTAGCGGATTCAGCGGTACAACACCCGATGTGATCTGGTTAATCGCCGACGAATACATCAAACACAAAATGCCCCGCGGGTGGATTCTCCCGAATGACGGGTACGGATGCGGCTACACCAAACTGGATTCGGTTGTGAAAGAACTGCATAAAAGGGGATTCATGACCGGGCTGTGGACCGAAAGCGGAGTGGATAAAATTGCCTATGAAGTGGGCACACTGGGATCACGCCTCTGTAAACTGGATGTTGCCTGGGTAGGTAACGGATACAAATTTGCCATTGACGGAGTTAAAGATGCCTATGAAGGAATCGAAAACAACAGCGAAGCACGCGGTTTCGTCTGGTCGGTTTGCGGATGGGCCGGCACCCAACGGCATTCGGTAGTATGGACCGGCGACCAGAGCGGAAGTTGGGACTATATCCGTTGGCATATCCCAACCGTTATCGGATCAGGCCTTTCAGCACAAAACTGCGCAACCGGAGATGTCGATGGAATTTTCGGAGGTAGTGATTCAACCTATGTGCGCGACCTGCAATGGAAATGTTTTACCCCGGCTTTTATGACCATGTCGGGCTGGGCCACCAACAATAAAAACGGGATTAAAGACAAACAGCCCTGGTTGTTCGGTGAGCCATTTACCAGCATCAACCGTAAATACCTTCAACTGAAGCAACGATTGACACCCTATATGTACACCCTGTGTGCCGAAGCTAATTTTACCGGCGTTCCGGCTGTACGCGCACTCGTACTGGAATACCCGGATGACCCGGTCGCCCTGGGAACCAAAACCCAATACCAGTTTCTGCTCGGTAAAGACCTGCTGGTGGCTCCGGTTTATACCCCTTCCGATGAGCGTGACAGTATCTATTTCCCGGCCGGGACCTGGATCGATTATTGGGACGGAACCCGGTATGAAGGAAATACCTGGCTGAAAAAATACAACGCCCCGCTGGATAAACTCCCCCTTTTTGTGCGGTCGGGAGCCATCATACCCATGTACCAACCGATGTACTATGACTGGGAAAGACCTACCGATACCCTGACCCTTGATATCTATCCCGACGGACATTCGATTTATGATCTTTATGAAGATGACGGACTTACACGCGAACACCGTCAGGGTATTTATGCTTTTACCCGGTTTGAAGTATCCGTTGCGGATGACGATCCAAATGTGGCTGTCATCACAATCTACCCGGCTAAAGGAGATTTTAAAGGACGCCTGAAAGAACGAATCTATCTCATCCGTTTGCATAGCCCTGAAAACGGCAGGATCATTTCGGCAACAACCGGTAAAGTATCTACCGATATAAAAACCACCATCCGGGTGAAGACGGATCTTTGATCCCCAACCGGTTTTATGAACAAATCCTATTGAAAACTATTCCCCATTCTGTACTGAATTTCAGAGGGTTTCATCTGTGTTTACCCTATGAAATGGCCCGGCAAATAAAGAAAATGGGAAAGAAAGTGAATTTCCTCGGTATGTTTGATACCGACAGTTATACCGGGTTGCCTTATTCGGTCAATCCGGAGGCTTCTCCCATGTGGCAGCATATGACTCATATATATCACCGGTTTCAGCAGGTTCTCTTTCTCGGAGGACTGTTCCTGACTGATCCTGTGACCACCGCCCGCTATAAATTTAAATCCCTGAAGCGCCGCCAGGCAGATGCAAAATGGGAACGGGAATATGATAAAATAGCCGAAGGTCTTGATGCCATGCCCGAATTTCTGAACGATGTAAAAAGGGCTACGTACCATGCACTGCATGAATACGAATTAAAAACGTACGATGGCGACGTGGATGTGTATATGGCTAAAAAGAAAACCTATTACATGGAAGATTTTAAATATTACGGCTGGAAACGTTACATTACAGGTAATCTCCGGATTCATCATATTCCCGGAGATCATTCACATATCTTCCATCCGCCGAACAATAAAATTTTTGCCGATTCGGTACAGAAAAGACTATTCGAATCGTTCTCCAAGAAATAAACCATTAAAAAAGAGGCCGGAAAATTAATTTTCCGGCCTCTTTTTTAATACGTTAATTAGGGTCGCTAATACCTGGATTTGTATCCGCCACTTCCGCGACGATCATCACCATAATTACTACGACGCTCACGGCGTTCCTGAGATTCGTTAACCTTCATTGGCCGACCTTTAACTTCAGCACCATTTAATTCTTCAACGGCGCGATTGGCTTCATCAGTATTGGGCATGTCCACAAAACCGAAACCTTTACTTCTTCCGGAATATTTATCGGTAATAACCCTGGCGGATGTTACCTCACCATACTCTTCGAAGAATCCTTTTAACTCATCTTCATTTATTTCATAATGAAGATTTCCTACATAAATGTTCATGAATAAAAATTTGATAATACGGCGCAAAGGTAATGCTTTTAATCAGATAATAGATAAACAGGAAAAAAAAGAGGCTGCTCTTTAGAAGCAGCCTCTTTAGAACAAGGGTTTAGGTATTAATCGGATACAATCATCCGTTTGGTTTCAGTAAAGCCATCAGCCTTCAGTGTATAGAAATAGATTCCGGCATCCAGATTACCGACATTCAACACTTTAGTGTGTTTTCCGGCAGGTTTGAATCCTTCATTTACTTCCATCACCTGACGACCCGAAAGATCCATTACTTCAATCATCACGTTAGAGCCGTTCGCCAGCTCATAGCTGATTTCCGTAGTTTGCTTGAACGGGTTCGGATAATTCTGGCCCAGAGAGCTGATTGCCGAGGAGACATCCACATTATCAATAATATTACTGTGGTCATTGATATTCAAACGGCACATCAGGTTCCGTTTTCCGAAGAAATCACCAAGACCGGTTCTGATACCTCCTTCATAAATAGAAACAGAACTGGTTTCAACCTGCTGGACTGTCCGGTCGGTACCGATCTGCAGTCCGTAATTTCTCCGAAGCAAATGATTCTCATGCCAGTTCCACTGGGAAATACCTGCATAGACCAGATCTCCTGCTTTCAGGAATTCTGATTCCCCATCCTTATCGAACGGCAGGGTCACCCAGGTATTGAACATACTGGAGTCAAGAGTGATAATATCGGGAGAAACCAGCCATTTGATCGGGGTTTCATCCTCTTCTCCAACCGGTACATAATACAGCTGGAACTGATATTCGATCAAACCGTCTGCCAGTCCGCCCTGAATATATACAGAAATCGAATTGACTTCGCAGTCACCACGGATCGGGAAAATAGAGCCTGAAAAATAGTCTTCATTAGCCGTCAAATCTGTACCATATGATTCGAATGTCATTGACCAGGCCAGTTCGGAAGTATCGTCAGAGCGTGAATAGATACTATCCGTTACATGAAAGAAGAAATCAACTTCATCATTTTCAGGAGTCTGTTCTTCCTGAGTCTGTTTAAAGTCCATATGAACTTTATAATGTCCGAAATCCTCGGGAACAAATTTATCAGCAATCTGTGCAGTATCAATTTCAAGAATTGGGACTACAAACCAGGGGTCGGTGGTTTTTTCCCAGATCACTTCATTATTTTTGGTAATAGTCAGGTCAAGATACACATCTTCCTGATCCATCTCACCAAAGTTCATGACACTGGCTTCCCAATTGAAGTATCCGCCGGTTCCATCCAGCTGGGATTTCGGAATCATATAGGTAAAGGCCTCCTTTGAATCGGGATCGCCATTATCCCATTCTACTGTGAAATGTTTGATCCTCAGGTCATTGTCATAAGCTTCAGCCAGTTCAAAGTCATCTACCAACCAAAAATAGAGGCGGGTATCTAGCCAGTGCAGTTTCATCAGCACATTGGGCATTCCGGCAGCTACGTCGGTAATGTTGGCTTCAAAAACAGCCGGTTGGCCGGGGGCGGCGTCATTCGGACGGTCTTTATGACCGGTACCGAAGCTGACATCATAAATAGCGGAGTGTACCCAGTCATCCACAGAAATTTCAAGGTACATGTGTGACACACTGTAACACATAAAATGGGTCAGGTAACGAACAATCACCGATGTTTTATCAGAACAGTCGAAAGGCGGAAAAACCACTGTGTTATCGAGGTTCTGTTCGGTACCCGCTTCTGTGTTATACAAGTCCACAAAGTTACACAGGTACCCGTCATCCGGTGTGTTCGACTGAAGAGCCGGTTCATGTGTCCAACTGGCATTCAGGCTGTCTCCCGGAGGCCACCATTCCCAGTTAAATCCAACATCCAGAAAGTCTTCAAAATAGAAGCCATCCGGAGCAGTCCACCCTTTCGGGTCAGCCGGATTACCCCAGTCAAAAGTCTGGAGGTAAAAGGTTTCGCCACTACCTTTGGTAGCGGGGGTTGATTTTGTAGTTTGCGCAAAGGCGCCACCTACAAACAAAACCATTGCAAAGAGCAGTGTAAATTTTCTCATACGCGACAGAGATTTAGGTA
Organism: Bacteroidales bacterium; assembly: GCA_021160155.1. GTDB lineage: Bacteria > Bacteroidota > Bacteroidia > Bacteroidales > UBA12481 > JAGHDB01. The sequence continues at coordinate 12,237 of JAGHDB010000294.1, forward strand.
AAACATATTGAAATTAACGTTTGTTAACATTTCATGTGAAGGGTAAAGATATAAACCAAAACCATTTTTACAAAAGAAATTGACCCGGATACTGTTTTTTTTTACCCGAATACCGAAATCAGGGGCACAAATTACCCTGCCGTCGGCTCCCGAACCCCGCTAAAAAAGTCATTTTGCAATTGTGTTTCGGGGTCTGACCGGTATCCAGACAGTCATCTCCCCCTTACCACGATTGGCCCAGGCATAATATGGAATGGCAGTCAAAGTTTCCGGCACCTTTTCAATGGCGCCACTTGCCCCGGTTTTCATTAAATAGCCATTCATGGTGAGGGTTCCCACACCATTCAGCAACCCGGGTTTGAACCGATAGGTAAAACCCGGATCATCAGCCAGCATGGTATTCAGCACCAGACTATCGGGCTGATCGGGCCATTCGAGACAATACACCAGAGGTCCTCTTTCAACAGCTACACAACCACGGTCGGCTTCCACCTTTTGATTGGCCCGGATCCTGCGGGGATTCATGGGCAGGGTCATTTCAACCCGGTCGCCTGTATGCCATTTTCGATGAATTACGGCATAACCGTTTCGTACCATAAATGAGTGCTTTTTGCCATTTACTTTTATTGTCACCGTAGCATCGGCAGGGTCTGCAAACTGATAGAGGTTACTGGGTACCACCTGGTCTCCGCTCCATCCGGGAATACGGATTTTCAAATTAAACAGTCCGGACTTTTCAGTATCCACAACCAGCTTAATCAAACCCTTCCAGGGATAACCGGTCTCCTGACGGATTTTTATTTTCTGATCTCTGATACTAATTTCTGTTTCGCTTGTAATAAAAAGATTGACAAAAAGATCCCGGTCTTTCACAGCATACACATAACCCGGTATTGAAGGTAAAAACCGGGTCAGGTTACTCGGACAACAGGCACAACCGAACCAGGCACTTCGCGCATGCTGCCCCCTGGATTCTAACGGATTCTGATAAAAAAACCGGTCACCGCTCAAGCCGAGTCCGCTTAATAAACCATTATATAAAGTGCGTTCCAGCACATCTATATATTTTGACTCACCGTGAAGTAAAAACATGCGATAATTCCAGAAAACATTGGCTACAGCCGCGCAGGTTTCACAATAAGCCGTCATATTGGGCAGATAATAGTTATCACCATAAGCTTCTCCCGCCCCGTTTGAACCTACTCCGCCCGTGATGTACAATTTTTTTGAAACCACATTTTCCCAGATTTTGCCGATGGCATTCAGATAGGTTTTATCCCCGGTCAGTGCAGCCACATCCGCCATCCCCGAATACATATAATTTGCCCTTACCGCATGGCCCACGGCTTCGGTCTGGTCTACCACTTTTTTATGGGCCTGGTTATATTCTTCACCATTAGGCCCCCGTACATCTAAAAAGAATTTTGCCAGGTCGAGGTATTTTTTTTCTCCGGTAATCCGGTATAATTTCACCAATCCTATTTCTATTTCCTGGTGACCCGGATAATCTTCAATCTTTCCCCATCCAAAATCTTTCACCAGCAGATCCGCACTTTTAGTACATATATCAAGAAAAGAGGTCTTGCCGGTAGCCAGGTAATAAGCCACGCCGGCTTCATACATATGTCCCAGATTATAAAGTTCGTGACTCTGCTTGTGCACATTCACCCAGCGTTTTTTACCCGCCCAGGGATGGGCACTGTCTCCCATGATCGTCCGGTTGGTATAAAGATATCCGTCAGGTTCCTGGGCGGAACCGATTTTACGGATTAATTCATCTACATAGGCTTCCAGTGCCGAATCCGGAAAAATCTGTAAAGAATAAGATGCTCCCTCAATAATTTTGTACACATCCGAATCGTCAAATGGATAGATAGAACAAAAAGAGCCCTTTTCCCATCCGGCGGCAATTTCAAAATTTTTAATCCTTCCGGTCTCTTCACTCTGTCTGAAAGCATAAGGAATTGTCAGTTCATGATTCAACCGTATCCTGGGAAGCCAAAAATGATCGTTTAGCTTAACCCGGTTAAAAGCGACCGGTTGAATAGGATAATCTTTTGCTGAAGGGGGTATGGTGCCACATCCTGATAAAAACCCTAAAGCAATGATTATCATCACTATAATGTAAGGTGATTTACCCCAGGTCAGCTTCACCAGTTCATCACGAACCCACGACAGGTTCGCCTTATAAACCCGTTTTTTAAGTACCTCAAACATATCTGTCTTAATCTGTATCATACCTCAATACTAAAATAAAACCCCCGCGATACCAGTTCATGGTATTTCTGTTCATTAAACCGGTACAGGAATGCCCCTTTTTTTGAAGTGGATTTATCCTTCAAATTCAATTTATCCAACAGTTCCATCGAAAGAATTTTCTTTCTGAAATTACGTTTATCCAAACTTTTCTGATAGATCGCTTCATACAATTTCTGTAGTTGGGGAAGGGTAAAACGATCCGGCAGCAATTCAAAACCTATGGGTTGGGTTCTGGCTTTCCTACGCAATCTTTTGAGTGCTTTTTCTACCATAATTTCATGATCAAAAACCAATTCCGGTAAGTCATCGATCGGGTACCACCGGGCATCATATTTACTAACCAGATCTTTGTCATAACCGGCAATTTTGATTAATGCATAATAGGCCACCGATACCACTCTGTCACCCCGATCCCGGTCGATATCGCCATAAGTAAACAATTGTTCGAGATATACATTTTTCAATCCGGTGAGCTGGCGCAGGACTCTTGCAGCAGATTCATCCAGGCTTTCTTCTTTACGTAAAAATCCTCCCATCAATGACCA
>JAGHDB010000229.1 GCA_021160155.1 Bacteroidales bacterium
CAGCAGGCTTGCTGATAATGGCATCCTGTAAAAAAGAGGAGGTCGGACCGGTTCTCGACCAGGTTTCTGCACCGGTTCTGACGGCTCCGGCTCCGGGGGCATTGATTACCTTGACTGAGGAAAATGCCGCTACACTGATGACCTTTGAATGGTCGGCTGCTGATTACGGTTTTCAGGCAGCGGTAACCTATACCGTACAACTTGATCAGGCCGGAAATGACTTTGCCACACCCGTTGACTTGCTGAAGAATACGAAATTATCGGGTGCCATAAGTTATGGCGATCTGAATAACCTGTTGATTGCCGGCGGATATCCGGATGGGGTTCCGTCTGATCTTGAAATCCGCGTAAAATCGTATATCAGCGATAAAGTGGACGATTTGTTTTCAGATCCGGTTACAGTGGGTATCCAACCCTATATGGTTACTATTGATTACCCGGTTCTGCATGTTCCGGGAAGTTACCAGGGATGGGACCCCTCTGATGAGAATACGGTTATCTACTCTCTGAAGAGTGATAATCAATATGAAGGTTACGTCTATTTTGCAGATCCCAACACAGAATTTAAATATACACAGGGTACTACCTGGGCAGTAAACTGGGGAGATACCGGTGCGGACGGAACACTCGACAGCGATGGAGACAATATCAAAGCTGCAGATGCAGGAATGTATAAACTGAATGTGGATCTGACCAATCTGACGCATACCTTTTTAAAAACAGACTGGGGATTGATTGGCTCTGCTACTCCCGGTGGATGGGACAGCGACCAGGATATGGACTGGGATGCTGAAAATAGTGTACTGACTATTACCCTTGACCTGGTAGCCGGTGACATTAAATTCAGGGCCAATGACGACTGGGCCATTAACCTGGGAGATAATGATACCAATAAATCTCTGGAATACGAAGGGGATAATATCCCGGTGGCAGAGAATGGAAACTACACCATTACTCTTGACCTCAGCGGACCAATCTATACTTATACTGTCACGAAGAATTAAGTAGCCTGACTTAAATCCCGCTTTCCCCTCTCCCGGGTTAAGTGGGATTTTTGTTTTTTTTCGGCTTTCGATTGATTATCTTCATAAAATATGTTGACGATCAGGTATCACCGGCTTGTTTTGATCCTTTGCCTGCTGGCATTTTTTCATATACTGAACGGACAGGTAGTGACTACGGATCCCCCGTTGCCTACCGGACAGGATGCCGTGCAGGTAATATTCGACGCAAATCAGGGTGACCGGGGGTTGGCAGACTACTCCGGAGATGTCTGGGCCCACACAGGCGTCATTACGGATAAAAGTAACTCTTTGTCAGATTGGAGATACGTGATTGCCCCCTGGAATCAGAATCCCGATAAGACTAAATTGTCTCCCCTGGGTAATGACCGCTGGGTACTCTCTGTAACTCCCGATATTAGAACCTATTACGGAGTGCCTGACGGAGAGAAGATCCTCAAAATGGCCTTTGTCTTCAGAAATGCAGATGGTTCCAGAAGTGGAAGAATGGCTGACGGATCGGATATTTTTGCAGATGTTTATGAACCGGGATTACAAGTTACTTTTAAAAAACCTGTACAGGATCTGCTGGTTATTCCGCAGGAAAGTGCTTTTCTGGTGAATCTGCAGGCTTCGGGTAACGATTCTATGGCACTTTACCGGGATAATGAGTTGCAATGTATCACAGCCGGCCATCAGTTGTTGGATACCCTTGTTGCTACTGAAGAGGGGTCCCATCTGTTGGTTGGAGAAGCATGGGATGATACGGATACGGTAAGAGATACTGTGGTGTACCTGGTGACCGGAACCGGAACCATATTGCCTCTGCCCGAAGGAGTCAGAGATGGTATTAATTATATCGACGATCAGTCTGTTACCCTGGTTCTTTACGCCCCCGGGAAAGATTTTGTACTTCTGACCGGTGATTTTAACAATTGGTCTCCGGGTATGGAGTCGTTGATGCATCAAACTCCGGATGGAAGCCGTTTCTGGTTGACCCTGAACGGGTTGACGCCAGGCCGGGAGTATCGATATCAATATTGGGTGGATGGAGAGATCCGTATTGCGGATCCCTATACCCAAAAGACTTCGGATCCGTGGTTTGACAGTTTTATTGATGACCAGACATACCCCGGTCTTAATCCCTATCCGGAGGGTAAAACTACCGGGATTACTTCCGTTCTTGAAACCGGACAACCCCCTTATTCCTGGTCGCATCCGGATTTTATCCCCCCACAACCACAAAATCTGGTTATCTATGAGTTGTTGTTAAGAGATTTTCTTGCATCGCATACTTTTAACAGCTTGACAGATACGCTGGATTACCTGAGTAACCTGGGTGTTAATGCTATAGAATTAATGCCGGTTAATGAATTTGAAGGAAACAGCAGTTGGGGATATAATCCTTCATTCTATTTTGCGGTGGACAAATATTACGGACCGGCTTCGACTTTCAAAGTATTTGTTGATTCTGCACACGGGAGAGGAATCGCGGTTATTATGGATATGGTGCTGAATCACTCTTTCGGCCAATCGCCGTTGGTTCGTCTCTACTGGGATGCCGTGGCTAATGCTCCGTCACCGGATAATCCCTGGTACAATGCACAATCACCCAATCCGGTATTCTCCTGGGGGTATGATTTCAATCACGAAAGCCCCGCTACCCAACAATTTGTGGATCGTGTGACCGGATTCTGGCTGACCGAATTCAACGTAGACGGCTTCAGGTTTGATTTCAGTAAAGGATTTACCAACACACCGGGAGACGGATGGGCTTATGATGCTTCGCGCATTGCGATTTTAAAAAGAATAACCGACAGAATCCGTGAAGTTAAACCGGATGCTTATATCATCCTGGAGCATTTTACCGAAAATCGTGAAGAAAAAGAACTGAGTGATTACGGGATGATGCTTTGGGGTAATATGAACACACCTTACCGTATGACCACTCAGGGATGGCTTTCAGGTTCCGGTGATGATCTCACAGGTATATCATACCGGGCACATGGATGGGATCAACCCAAAATGGTAGGGTATATGGAGAGCCATGATGAAGAAAGACTGATGTATGAGTGTCTCGCATACGGAAATACACAAAACAGGGATTACCGTATCAAAGACCTGCCCATAGCCCTGAAACGAATGGAGCTGGGAGCACAGCTTTTTCTTCCGGTTCCCGGACCTAAAATGATTTGGATGTTCGGTGAATTGGGCTATGATTACCCGATTAATTATAACGGCCGTTTGAGTGAGAAACCGGTCAGGTGGGATTACTGCCAGCAACATTACCGGAAACGGCTTTATCAGGTATATGCGGCTCTGAACCGGTTGAAAACCCAATATCCTGTATTTCAAACAACCGATTTTTCCCTGTCGCTTGCCGATACGGTAAAAAGTATCCACCTGAACAGTACTGATATGAATGTGACTATTCTGGGAAATACTTATATCCGTCAGCAAACTGTTCAGCCCCGTTTTCAGCATACGGGCAGGTGGTATGAATTCTGGACCGGCGATTCACTGTTGGTGTCGGACCCGCAAACCTCCCTGGTATTGCCTCCGGGTGCTTATAAAATGTTTACCGATAAAAAATTGCAGCATCCTGATATCCTTTCTGGTATTAATGAAACTGATCTGTCAGGATTCGGAGCGGAAGATCAAATAAAGATCTATCCTAATCCGGTACATCAACGCTTTTATATCAGGTTTCCGGAATCTGCCGGTGAGGCGGATATAAATATCATAAAGCTTACCGGAGAGGTGGTTCAAAGAATACATCTGCAGAGAATTTCTTCAACAACAGTGGTTGAGGTAAATACCGGTGAGCTATCACCCGGTATTTACCTGGCCGAGGCTATATGGCAACACCGTGGAGATCTGAAACAAGCCATTACCAGGTTGGTAAAAACAGATTAGCAGCGTTGATTTTGCTGGGAGCGAGCCGGAAAATATTGTACTTTTGATAAAAAAGTTTTCAATGGCACGCCTTGCATTACAACAGAAGATCCTCGAAGGTATTCCTGCCGAATTACCGGATCCGAAACCTTATGATTCAACTGTGAATCATGCTCCTCGTCGAAAAGATATTCTGACGGAAAAAGAGAAGCAACTGGCCCTGAAAAATGCTTTACGCTACTTCAAACCTGAGTGGCATCCGGTGCTGGCTCCTGAGTTTTTAGATGAACTTAATACGTACGGGAGGATTTATATGTACCGGTTTCGGCCTGATTATGAAATGAAAGCCAGACCGATTAGTGAATTTCCCTGCAAATCGGATCAGGCAGCGGCCATTATGCTGATGATCTTTAATAACCTGGATCCGGTGGTTGCGCAACATCCTCATGAACTGATAACTTATGGAGGAAACGGATCGGTTTTTCAAAATTGGGCACAGTTCAGACTGACCATGAAATACCTGGCAGAGATGACGGATAAACAAACCCTGGTGCTGTATTCGGGACATCCGCTTGGTCTTTTCCCCTCCCACTCTGAAGCTCCCCGGGTGGTAATAACAAACGGAATGGTCATTCCGAATTATTCGAAACCGGATGATTGGGAAAGACTTAATGCTTTAGGGGTCAGTCAATACGGACAGATGACTGCGGGTTCGTTTATGTATATTGGTCCACAGGGAATCGTACATGGAACTACGATAACCATACTCAATGCCGGACGGATGAAAGCAGGAAAAAGTGATGATACCCTGGCAGGTAAGGTGTTCGTTACTTCGGGTTTAGGAGGGATGTCCGGCGCTCAGCCTAAAGCTACTGTTATTGCCGGAGGGATCTGTCTTGCAGCTGAAATAAACCCTAAAGCCATCCAAAAACGCTATGATCAGGGTTGGGTGGATGAAGTATTTGACAATTTAGACCGCATGCTGATCCGGATGGACCAGGCACGAAGAAAAAAAGAGGTGGTGTCTCTCGCATATCAGGGGAATATAGTGGATTTATGGGAAAAACTGGTTCGGGAAGATGTGCAGATCGACCTGGGATCAGATCAGACCTCTCTGCATAACCCGTGGGCCGGAGGATATTATCCTGCCGGATTATCTTTTGAACAGGCAAATGAGCTGATGGTAAAAGATCCCGGGGGATTTGCCGAACGGGTGCGGGAATCACTGCGAAGACAGGTGGATGCTATTAATCAGATGAGCGACCGGGGAACTTACTTTTGGGATTATGGGAACGCATTTCTACTGGAGGCCGGACGGGCCGGAGCAGATGTTTTTACTCCGGACGGAGAATTCAGGTATCCATCCTATGTTCAGGATATTATGGGTCCACTATTCTTTGATTACGGTTTCGGGCCGTTTCGCTGGGTTTGTACTTCCAATGACCCGAATGATTTGGCTGTAACCGACCGGATTGCAGGCGAAATAATTGCTGAAATACTACAGGATGCTTCACCTGAAATCGCTGCTCAGTGGGCTGATAATCTACACTGGATCCGGGAGGCCGGTAAAAATAAACTGGTAGTGGGTTCACAGGCCAGAATACTGTATGCCGATGGCCGGGGACGTATTAAAATTGCAGAAGCCTTCAACCGGGCTATTGCCGAGGGTTCTATTTCTGCTCCCGTGGTGTTGGGCAGAGATCACCATGATGTGAGCGGAACCGATTCACCCTACCGGGAAACATCAAATATATACGACGGATCTAATCTGACAGCCGATATGGCGGTACATAATGTCATCGGTGATGCATTCAGAGGCGCTACCTGGGTTTCACTGCATAATGGCGGTGGGGTAGGCTGGGGTGAAGTGATCAACGGTGGTTTCGGGCTCTTGCTGGATGGTACACCCGCTGCTGCGCAACGGTTGCACAGGATGTTATTCTGGGATGTACATAATGGAATTACCCGGAGGAGCTGGGCCCGCAATCCCGGAGCCATTGCGACCATTCAAAGGGCTATGAATGAAGAGCCGTTGCTCAAAGTGACGGTTCCTTACCTGGCTGATGATGAGTTGATAGCACGTATTATGCCAGAGGTAAAGGCTAAATAAAGGCTAAAGACCAAAGACTAATGAAATGATATTTATGAAATATGCAAAATTCCTGTTGATCCTTCCTTTTATGGCTTTACTCTTTGATTCTTGTAATTTCGAGGAGGGGAATCCGGATCTCTCAGGCCAGTGGACCTGCACTGAAACCAGCGAAATCTTTCTGAAATCTGGTAAAGGAACCAGTGTATATCCTGTGTATCTTTCTAAAGATGCAGATAGCCCCAATAAGTATAATATTGATAATTTTTATCGACTGGGAAGTGGCAAAAAGGTAAGCATTCTTGTAAATGGGCCTACAGTTACCATACCGAAACAAAGTGTCAATGCATTTGTCTTTGAAGGTTCGGGAACGGTTAATGTGGATAATAATCTGATTGAATTGACCTATACAGCCGATGATTTTGGTGGTGAAATTGACCACGTTCATGCCAGTTACACCCGGTAGTTTCCCGTGCTTTTATTCCCTGACTACCGTTACAATGGCATAAGCGGTAACACCCTCTTCACGCCCGACAAATCCCATGTGTTCGTTTGTCGTGGCTTTAATGGATATTTGGTCCTTCGAAATTTCCATGGTATTGGCCAGAGCTGTGCGCATGGAATCAATATGAGGATTAATTTTAGGTTTTTCAAGGCAAACGGTGGTGTCAATATTGCCGATTTTCCAATTCTCCGAACGGATCAGTTTTATGGTTTTCTTAAGCAGTATTTTACTATCAATATCTTTATATTCAGGAGATTGGTCAGAGAAATGTTGTCCGATATCCCCCAGTGCCAGTGCGCCAAACAGTGCATCGCATATCGCATGGATCAATGCATCTCCATCAGAATGTCCGAGTGTGCCTTTCGGATGAGGAATTTCAATGCCACCTAAGATCAATGGCCGGTGGGTAACCAGAGGGTGGGTGTCATACCCAAAACCGATACGTAACATAATTATCTATTACCCTGTAATCCTGCAAAATTAAACAACAGACTAAATCTCAGAGTATTGGCTAGCGGATTGTTTTGATAGATTGGCACCAGATAAGCAAAATCCAGTCCGAAAACGTTGAGTCTCAGTCCTACCCCCAAAGTAAAATATTTCCGGTTTCCTTTGGTGGCATGTTCGGTAAAATAACCGCCTCTGATGGCAAACTGATTCTGGTACCAATATTCCAGTCCGAATGAATAAGTCAGTTCATGGATCTCCTCAGTGAACCCGTTGGGCGCATCATAAAATGACCGGAACATTCCTACCGGAACAGAGACATTGGGATCATAACCTGCCTCGATCACGGGATCTCCGTTGATATCCACAGAATCCGGGTAATAAACCGGAGGTGTGGGAACCAGTAATTTATTGATGTCTATTGTGCCGGTAAGTTTATTATAATCATCAAAATTAATGGTATAGGCAGCTCCGAGTCGTAAATTAATCGGAATAAAATCTTTATCTGAATTTTGTGTATAGGATATTTTTGATCCGATATTTGAGATATTCATCCCCCAGGCAAAGGAAGCATCATAATTGCCGGCCATCAGATCATTGTTTTGATAGAAGAGGGAGATATCCGAAGCGAATGCAATCCCGGCATGAGATTCAACGCCGCCGGTCGGTACGCCGCCGGTCAGGTTTGAATAAATAAAGCGAAAAGCCAGGCTGCCTGAGAAACGGTCGGAGAACGACCGGGCATAAGCTCCGTCAATAGAAAACTCATTAGGGTTGAAGTCACCCATTGGAGCACCCACGATATTGGTAAAAGCAATATTTCCGAGTGAGAAATAGAGCAGAGAGAAACCTATGGTTTGGTATTGATCGATTCTTTTATATCCGGAGAGATAAGCAAGATTGATATCAGGGATTAATCGTCTCAGCCATGGGGTATAAGAAATAGCCATTCCGAAATCATCCTGCACAAAAGCATATTTTGCCGGGTTCCAGTGCATGGCATTGGCATCCGGAGAGAGGGCAACTCCTGCATC
>JAGHDB010000140.1 GCA_021160155.1 Bacteroidales bacterium
ATATAATACTATACAAATATAAGCTGTTTTTGTTTAATCGAAAAACCAATTCATCAGATTTTTTTACACAGGCAAAGTTTCTGACCCGGATTATTCCTGCCCAAGGTCAGGATGGTAATATAGTAATGATTTGGTTTTGAATAGCTTCATCAATGCTTCTTCAGCAGTTCTTTCACGGCTGCTTCGATTTGTTGATCCCGTCCGGCTGTTCTGACGGAGGGCAGATTTTGTACTTTGATATCGGGTTCAAGCTGGTTGTTTTCACAGAACCGGCCGTCGGGCATCCGCCAGCCTCCCATCGGGATACCGAATACCAGAGTAGGATCGATTTGCCGTTCCCACCAGACGAAAGTGCCTGTGCCGGGGACGGGCATTCCCAGTGTTTTACCTGTTTTTTTCAATTTATAAGCTACCGGAAACAGGTGAGCATCGGAGTAATTACTTTCTCCAATCAGCACAATTGAAGGTTTGATCCATTTATCGGATGGTTCGTAACCGATATTTTGTCCGTGGGGTATTACGTCGAAATATTTTTTGCCATTGAGAAAATCAGATAGTTGTTCATGGATGTTACCTCCCCCGTTAAAGCGGGTATCCACGATCAGGGCTTCCTTTTCCAGGTTTCTGCCGAGTGCTTCTTCAAACATGGTACGCATACTGGCATCATTCATGGCTCTGACATGTACATAACCGATTTTTCCACGGGAGAGTTTTTCTGTTTCTGCTCTCCGGTTTTTCACCCATCTTTGGTACAGCAGTTGGTTTTCTGTTCCCAATGAGACGGGTTTACAGGTCTCATCCCAGCGGGTTTTTGATTTTGGGTCATATATTGAGAGGAGGGTTAGTTTACCGGTTTTCCGGTTCAGGTATTTATAGAAATCCACTGAAGCTGTAATTGGTTGACCGTCAATTTTCTCAATGATATCTCCCGGTTTGATTTTTACAGCGGCTTTATCCAGTGGTCCTCCTTCAATGATCTCTGCTATTTTCAGTCCGTCACCCGTATAGTTCCAGTCATAAAAAATACCCAGTGAAGCTGTTTGGTCTCCATTGGTGGCATGGTGAGAATACCGGCAGCCGGTATGTGACGCATTCACTTCGCCCAGCATTTCACTCAGCATTTCAGCAAAGTCGTAGTTATTATTGATATACGGAAGAAATGGTTTATAGGCTTTGTAGTAGAAGTCCCAATCCACACCCTGCAGGTCGGGGACGTAGAATTTTTCTTTAAACTGTCTCCAGGCGTGGTCAAAGATATAGGCCAGCTCATCCGAGGGTTTCAATATCATTTCACCTTGGGTTTTCAGCGGAGTGGTTTTACCGCTGGATATTTCTACTTTCATCGGTTTGCCACCGGCAAGCAGAAAAAGAAATTTACCGTCCTTTGACCGTTCCATTGAAGCCGACCGGGCGCTCAGTTTAGCAAACTGTTTTGTCTCTTTTTTACGAAGGTCGGTGACCCAGATATCGAGGCCTTTACTGAAGCGGGTCAGGTAATAGAGTTTTGCTCCGTCTTTTGAGAGTACCCAGTCGCCCAACGGGGCTGTATGGGTTGTTATTCGTACCCAGCGATCGGTCAGGTTATTCCAGTCGATCACCACCGGTTTAGGCAGTGTATCTTTTTTTGCTGTTTTGGATTTCTTATTAGCTTTTTGTTCTTTTTCTTTCAGCAGGGCGAATTCTTCTTTCGAAAGATTAAACCGGTCGAAAGATTTACGGTTAAAAAAGAGAGCAAAAATGTCACCGCTGGTAGCTCCGCCTCCCTGGTTGAGTGTTCCTTTGCGGTCGGATGCCCAGGTCATCATATTGCCATCGGCATTCCATTTGGGGTGATAATCGTTATATCCGTTCAGGGTGAGGTTATGGATGGTCCCTTTGCCGTCTGAAGAAACCAGTCCGACTTCGGGAGACATGATTCTCCCGGGCAGGCCAAATTGCACCAGAAACCATTTTCCGTCGGGCGACCACTGGTAGTATTGATCGCCGTCGGCATACGAATAGTTTTTATCGGCCGGCATGATCAAACGGCTCTTTTTTGTATTGAGGTTCACTACTTTGAGGATCACACGGTTTTCGAGGTAGGCGACCTCTTTGCCGTCGGGTGAAAAACGGGGTTGATACTCTTCGGCCGGGGTGGCAATTACCGGTTCTTCTTTCAGCAGGGTTGCGGCAAAAAAGTACGGTTCTTCTTTGCGGACAATAGTAGTTTGGTACACATTCCAGTTTTGGTCTTTTTCTGCTGCATAGACCAGGGAGCGGCCATCCGGACTGAAACTGACGAATCGTTCCTGCCAGGGGGTGTTGGTTATCCGTTTGGTTATACCGCCTTCGATACTGCTGACAAAGATCTCTCCTCGAAAAACGTAGGCAAATTCTTTACCGTTGGGGGAGAGGCTGGCTTCGGTAAAGCCGGCATTGACCGGTACGATTTTATCCAGTTGTTTACGGCCGTCCGTTGCGATACGTATGGCGACTTTAGTGGGTTGACCACCTTCAGTCAGGGTATAGATCTCACCGTGGTAACTGAAACAGAGCGTGTTGTTAGATGCCCGGGTAAGAAATCTGACCGGATGTTTGGTAAAATGGGTCAGGGTGACAGTTTGCGACGGGTTTGACAGAGAGCTTTTGGTTATGTTGAATGACCCGGTTTGTTCACTCAGGTAATAAAAGTCGTTGTTATTACCGGCGAATACCGGATTGCGGTCTTCACCTTTAAATGAAGATAACTGCGTATATTTTTTCTGTTTGAAATTATAGAGCCAGATATCCCGGGTTACGGAAGAGGTATGGTGTTTACGCCAGGGACTTTCGTATCCTTTGACATCTTCATAAATCAGCTGACTCCCGGTGCTGTTAAGGGTAGCATTCAGGGCAGGCACAGGCAGTTCAAGAGATACGCGGCCTCCGCTAACGGGCACCCGGTAGAGTTCACTCATTATTCCTGAAGGAAATTGTACATTGGTCACCAGATCCTGACGGTGGGCTGAGAAAAGCACGGCCCGGTCATCTGCAGTGAAAGAGCTGGGTATTTCGGCGGTGCTGTGAAAGGTCAGGCGTTTGGCTTCTCCTCCTTTAGCGGGCATGATGAACACATCAAAATTGCCATACCGGTCGGACGCAAAAGCGATCCATTTTCCATCGTGGCTCCACACGGGTGAAAATTCATACGAATCACTCAGTGTGAGCGGCACTGCCTCTCCACCCTCTGCAGGAACGGAAAAAATATCATTCTGGTAACAAAAAAGGAGGGTACTGCCATCAGGGGAGATAGCCGGGTAACGCATCCATAGGGGATGATCCTGACTGACCGCGGTTAATGTGATCAGCAGGGTAGTCAATATAAAGAACAACTTTTTCATTTTTGTATGATTTTAAGGTCAAAGATGGTTGATATCATTGCAAGATAGCACAATAATATGTACGTTGTAATGGAAAAACCGGATTGAATAAACATTATGAAATTACTTATTTCCATTTTTTGTGTCCTGATGATTTTGCCCCGGCCCGTTAAATCGCAGCAACCGGTACTCAGCACCGGTTCGGCCCGGTTTGTTTTTTCTGAAGACGGACTGCAGTCAGCAGCGTGGAACTTTACGGGTAAGCAACTGGAATTCAACGGATTGGCATTCAGGATTTTTCTGGGTGACGGGCGGATACTGGTTCCCGAAAAGGGGCAATACATCTCCCGGCAGCAGACAGACGGTGTGTTACGGATGGTTTGTGATGATGAATTGACCGGTCTCCGGCTGGAAGTCCTCTACAAAGCCCTGCCCGGGAAAGATTATCTCCGTAAAAAAATCCTCATCAAAAATGAAGGAGTGCAGGCAGTAGTCGTCCGGGATATTGAGGTAGTCAATGTTCAGGTGCCATCAATGCCCGGAGATCAGAAGTTGGCCAATCCGGTAATTTATTCGGGAGGATTCATTGGTCTGGAATGGCCCATTGCCCAACCGGAAATTCATGGTGACCGTTTGATATTCAAGCATTATCCGGCTAAAAAGCTGAAGCCACAGGAGACGATGAGTTCAAAATGGGCCGGCTTCGGGGTATCCGAAGAGGGAAGTGGAGTTGATGCTTTCGGTTCATACCTGCTGGATATCCGGGCCAACCGGGTACCATTCAAAACGTTATATTTCGATTGGCTGACGCATGATAATTCCGGTCCGCTTGAAGAGGAGATACTGGCCAGTGTCAGAGCGTTGAAGGTACTCAGGGAACGCTATGGGTTGCAATTTGATTTATACAATGCGGATGCCGGGCTGGTAGAATCGGCCGGGACCTATTTTGATGATTATAAAGAGACGTTCAGGAAACGGTATCCTGAAGGGTTACAGCGGATATCCGAAGCCATGCAACAGGAGCAGATGAAACTGGCCCTCTGGATCGGTCCGGATGGTTTTGGGGAAACACCTGAAAGCATGAATGCCCGTAAAGACCAGTTAATCAAATGGGTACGGGATGATCATGTGGGGCTGTTTAAAATGGATGCAGTGGTTTCGGCCATCCGGGATCGCGATCCTTATATCCTCGAAAAGAAATGGAATCATCTGGTGGATGCCATCCGCGAGATACGGCAGATAGATCCCGAGTTTGTGGTGATAAATCACCGGATCAATCACAATCCCTACATTCTGACCATCACCGACTGTATGCTCTGGAACGGGCAGGAGACCTATATTGATGTGCACATCCACAATCATAACGCCATGTTGTATAACCGGGATGCAGCGAAAAACCGCGACCTGGTTACTTCATATTACGGACAGCAGTTCAGGTTGTTTGAAGATCACGGGGTCTGCTTCAATACCAGTATTGAAAATTGGGCAGACGAGATGGTGGCGCAGGCATTCGGAAGGGCCTCAGTGATCTCTCCGGAGTTGTATGGCGGTTATTTTTTCCTGCCGGATAAAGATTATGCGACACTGGCTAATTTGATCCGGTTGCATAAAATGAATGAACCGGTACTGGAACATGCATTTGTATTATCCAAAGAGGATATAGCCCGTTCGGATGGACAAACCAGTTTTCTGATCCTCAGGAATATGAGTTGGGATCCGGGCATCAAAACCATACCATTGGATACGACGATTGGCCTTCAAACCGAACGGACCATTTTGTGGGTATTACGACAACATCCTTATCATGAATTGCTTATAAAACCTGAAGGTGGATTTTATCAAACCGGGGATACCCTGCATATCCGGATGGATCCTTTTCAGGTGAAATTGGTGGAGGTGTCATTAAAAAAGCCTGAAGGTCTTCTTTTTTCAGGTGTTTCTTATGATTACAGCCGGACACTGGACAGGGTGACTGCCTACCGGCTGATCGGATTGCCTGGTGAACAAGACCGGGTGCATCTATACCGGGATGAAGATACACATTCTGACAGTCTGTTTATTCAAAATTGGGAAGGGCAACCAATTACGCATCCGTGGTTTGAATACGCGGGAGGCTTTGAGCCCGCTGACTGGTCTGCGGAGCGTATTCGGTCAACCGGTGAGGCGATTAAATTCCAGCTTCCGGATGAAGGACTGGAAATCAGGGAATTGCATAGACAGTCGGATCAACCTGTAGCCATTCATGAGATACAAACCTGCCGCGATTTGATGATGAAACGACTGATAAAACTCGAATGTGACGGAAATAATCTCTTTGACCGGAATGATGCAACCCGGTACAGTGACGGATACGGATTCAGAATGCCTTACAGTGGGTACCCGGCACCCTACCGGAGTGACTCATCGGTTTGGCGGTTTGATTTGGGCCGGGTGATCCGTGCAGATGCGATTGAATTCGATGTGGTCCGGCTGACCGGCCAAACCATTCAGGGGGATCTTGAGGTTTCAAAAGACCGGGAGCATTGGGCCGCACTGGAGGTTAATCTGCCGGATACCGTGCAGATTCCCTATTATAAAACCATCCGGGTCAGGCGGAAGAAAATACGTCTTTATGATGTAATGGCCAGCGATTCGGTACCGGTCAGGATCCGGATCCGGGCCGGGATGAAATTCAGGTATCTTAAGTATCATGGACGCAATCTTAGTTTATCCGGTGTGACTTTCAGAGACCGGCGGAATCATTTAATTGAGGTACATCCCATCCGGATAAATAATTTTTACGGTCCGGCTGATTCGGATTACCGTGTGATGGTAAAAAAAATCCGGCTGGATGAAACATGGCCCGGACAGGAATTGGCAGTGACGGTTGAATCCGATGGCAAACCGCTGGGGACTATTGACCAGGTCATGGCCGGACTGCTGGTCAACGGTCAGGTAGTTGCCGCCCCGCACCGGGCCCCGGCTTATCCGTATCATCCTTATGAAGCCAACGCATCATATTTGAATAACAGGGGGATATCCGGTATGACCTTCAGGATCCCGGTAAAGGCGGAGTGGAAAGG
>JAGHDB010000233.1 GCA_021160155.1 Bacteroidales bacterium
GATCCAACATACGTGCGCTCGAACCCTATTCATCTGCCCGAAAGGAATATGCCGGTCGGGAAACTGTTTTTTTGGATGCCAATGAGAATCCGTTTGGCAACGGGATAAATCGCTATCCCGATCCCCGTCAAAAGGAACTTCGACAATCAATTGCTGAATTAAAGGGTGTTATACCCGAACAGGTGTTCACAGGCAATGGCAGTGATGAAGTCATAGACCTGCTGATCCGGATTTTTTGTGAGCCCGGCCAAAGCCGGATATTGACATTGGATCCCTCGTACGGAATGTATGAAGTAGCAGCATCCATTCAGGATGTTAAAACCGATAAGGTGCTGTTGAATAGTGATTTCTCTATAGACATTCAAAAAATATCGGAACGGGTGTACTGGAATACACGCCTGCTTTTCCTCTGTACACCCAATAATCCGACCGGTAATATTATTTCAATTGAACAGATCCGTATGCTGACAGAACAGTTCAGGGGAGTGGTCGTAGTGGATGAAGCCTATATTGATTTTGCCGATACCCCTTCGGCACTAATGCTGCTGAATGAATGTCCCAACCTGGTGGTTTTGCAGACCTTTTCAAAGGCATGGGGTTTGGCAGGTGTCAGACTGGGGATGGTATTTGCCCGAAAAGAGGTTATCAGTTTACTTGACCGGATTAAATCTCCGTATAATGTGAACCGGTTGACGCAGGAGGTAGTATTAAGCAGGATCAGGGAGGAGATTAGTGGAAAAATGACAAAGTGGAAAAGTAA
Source organism: Bacteroidales bacterium (assembly GCA_021160155.1). Classification (GTDB taxonomy): domain Bacteria; phylum Bacteroidota; class Bacteroidia; order Bacteroidales; family UBA12481; genus JAGHDB01. Next base: position 761 of record JAGHDB010000233.1, read on the forward strand.
CAAAGTAAAAGAGATTGTGGCGGAACGTGAGCGAATGAAAAAGCAACTTCCTCAGTTTGATTCCGTGGTGAAAGTCTATCCGTCACAGGCCAATTTTCTTTTAGTCAGGATGACCGATGCCCGGGCGGTTTACCACTATCTTCTTGAACAGGGTATTGTAGTACGTGACCGATCCTCACATCCACTATGCGAAGATTGTCTCCGTATTACCATAGGAACTCCTGAAGAAAACGAAAAGCTGTTGCAATCCCTGCAAAAATTCCCGAAAACTTATACCAAAACATACTAATTACATGGCAGAACGATATTTATTTATTGACCGTGACGGCACTCTGGTTGAGGAACCTGCTGATGAACAGGTGGATACATTTGAGAAGATTCGCTACCTGCCGGGCGTGTTTACCCATCTTGGAGAGATCGTCAGAAGGCTCGATTATAAACTGGTTATGGTGACCAATCAGGACGGACTGGGTACTCCGGCAAATCCTGAAAAGAGATTTTGGCCGGTTCATACCCGTATACTCGAAACATTGGCCGGGGAGGGAATTATTTTTGAGGAGGTGCTGATAGACAGAAGCTTTGCTCATGAAGGGCTGGATACCCGAAAACCGGCAACCGGGCTTTTGCAATCCTATCTTAACGGAAAGGCTGATCTGGGTCATTCATACGTGATCGGTGACCGGGAGTCAGATATGGAACTGGCCCGGAATCTGGGATGTCGGGGGATAAGAATATGGCAGAAGGCAGAAGGGAAAAGGCGAAATGAAGAGGAGGAAAGGCTGAAGGAGAAAAACGGAAGGGGAAAGATTAAAGGAATAAGGGTGGTTGAGAAATGGGAAGAGGTTGCAGATTACCTGGTACGCAGTGAGATGAATGCTGAAGTACATCGAAAAAGCCGTGAGACGGATATCCGGGTACGGGTGGTGTTGTGGGGAAACGGCCAATCGCAGATTGATACGGGTATCGGTTTTTTTGATCATATGCTGGATCAACTGGCGCGCCACAGCGGGGCCGATATCGAGATTATTGTGAAAGGGGATCTGCATGTGGATGAGCACCATACCGTGGAGGATACGGCTATAGTACTCGGACAGGCACTGCGGGAGGCATGGGGTGATTTGAAAGGGTTGCAACGGTTTGGGTTTGTGCTGCCAATGGATGATGCCCGGGCACAGGTTTCAATTGACCTGGGAGGGCGTCCCTACCTGAAATGGGATGCAGTGTTCAAACGAGAAAAGATCGGGGAATTACCCACTGAATTACTGCCCCATTTTTTCAGGTCGTTTGCGGATGCATCGCGGTCGACCATCCATATCAGTGCTACCGGAAAGAATGAGCACCATAAAGCCGAAGCTGTTTTCAAAGCACTGGCCCGGGCTCTCCGTCAGGCCTGGTCGGGGTCGGTATCTGAAAATGAAATACCCACTACAAAAGGAATGATCGATTAGATGCAGGTTGTTATCATTAAATACAATGCCGGAAATATCGGTTCTGTACAACATGCCCTGAGGCGCCTTGGGGTGCAGGGCATGGTGACGGATGATCCGCAGCAGATCAGGTATGCCGACCGGGTGATTTTTCCCGGTGTCGGTGAAGCAGTTACTGCCATGAAATACTTGAAAGACAAAGGATTGGACCAATTAATCGGCTCATTGAACCAACCGGTGCTCGGGATCTGCCTGGGGATGCAATTGATGTGCCGTCATTCGGATGAGGGTGCAACGACCGGAACCGGGATTTTTGATACCGCGGTAAAACGATTCAGGATCGATGAGAAAGTTCCTCATACAGGATGGAACCAGGTTATCATCGGAGATTCTCCTTTGTTTGACGGATTAACGACTGAACCATATCTCTATTTTGTACACTCTTATTATGCCCGTATCTGCCGGCATACTGTTGCTGAAACCGTTTACGGGATCCGGTTCAGTGCGGCATTGCAAAGGGATAATTTTTTTGCCACGCAATTTCATCCTGAGAAGAGTGGCCGGGTGGGCAGGCAAATCCTTAAAAACTTTTTATCCTTATGATTCATCTTATTCCGGCAATAGATTTGATGGAAGGCCGGTGTGTACGGCTCCGGCAGGGTGATTTTCATTCGGCTGTCATCTATTCGGATGATCCGCTGGCCCGGGCGCAGGCGTTTGAAAAAGCGGGTGTCAAATACCTGCATGTAGTAGATCTGGATGGAGCCCGGACCGGTATTCCGGTCAATATCCGGGTATTGGAAAAACTCATTAAAGAGACATCACTGAAAATTGATTATGGGGGAGGGATACGCGAGCTGAAAACCATCCGGCAATTACTCCGGACCGGTGTGCACAGATTAACCATTGGCAGTCTGGCAATAACACGTCCCGATAAATTGCTCGAATGGATTGAACTCATAGGCGCCAACCGGTTCATCCTGGGTGCTGATATATCGGATGATAAGCTGGTATATCACGGCTGGCAGGAGATCTCTTCGGTCACCTGGAGGGAGTTCATCGGCAGATGGAGTGGAGCCGGAATAACCCGTTTTATGGCAACCGATATCAGGCGGGATGGTATGATGCAGGGTGTGGCTATCCGGCTTTATCGGGAGATCAAATCCCAATACCCGGATATAGAGCTAATTGCGTCAGGAGGAGTTTCAGGATGGGAAGATATTCAGGCATTGAAAAAAATGGAATTATCCGGAGTCATCATCGGGAAAGCATATTATACAGGAAAGATCACACTTGAACAAATCCGTAAATACAACCGGCCATGTTAGCTAAAAGAATCATACCCTGCCTGGATATCCGGGATGGAAGAACGGTCAAGGGGATCAATTTTGTGAACATCCGGGATGTCGGTGATCCGGTTGAACTGGCTGTTCGTTATGTGGAGGAGGGGGCTGATGAGCTGGTGTTTTTGGATATTACCGCGACACACGAAGGGCGTAAAACCTTTGCCGGTCTGGTGTCACGCATCGCGCGGGAAGTAGATATTCCCTTTACCGTGGGTGGGGGGATCAGTGATTATACGGATGCAGCCAGACTACTGAATGCCGGTGCCGATAAGATCTCTCTTAATTCGGCAGCGGTGAAAGATCCGGCGGTTATCGATCAACTGGCCGGGCGATTTGGCAGTCAGTTTGTGGTACTGGCCATCGATGCACATGATCCCGGCCGGGAGATTCCTGATACGGGAAGGGAGTGGGAGGTTTATATCCACGGGGGCAGGATTTTGGCCGGCCGCGGGCTATTTGAGTGGGCTCGCGAGGGACAGGAACGGGGATGCGGGGAAATTCTTTTTACCAGTATGGATCATGATGGATCCAAAAATGGCTACGCATGTGCCACACTGGCAAAATTGTCGGGAGAGCTGAATATCCCGGTGATTGCATCCGGCGGGGCGGGATCCCGGGAACATTTTCTCGAGGTTTTTACTGAAGGCAAAGCAGATGCCGCCCTGGCTGCCAGCGTATTTCATTTCGGGGAGATCCCGATATCCGGATTAAAACGGTGGCTTGCCGATCAGGGAGTGCCGGTTAGATTAAGTTAACAGCGAAACAAAATAATTTTCAAAACCGATATGGACAAACCGAATTTTAATAAAGAAAATGGATTAATACCGGCTATTGTACAGGACGAGCAAAGTCGAAAAGTATTGATGCTGGGTTATATGAATGAAGAGGCTCTGCAAAAGACCCGCGCAACGGGAGAGGTGACTTTCTACAGCAGGTCGCGTAAAACTTTATGGACCAAAGGAGAAACCAGTGGAAATACGCTTTACCTGAGCAAGATACTGATTGATTGTGATCAGGACACCCTGCTTATTCTGGCCCGGCCTGCCGGTCCGGTTTGCCATAAAGGAACGGATACCTGTTTCAATGAGATCAATGAAGCCGGACTACTGTTTATCGAGCACTTAGAAAACCTGATCATCGACCGGAAGCATAAATTACCGGTTGATTCCTATACGGCAAAATTGTTTCGGGGAGGAGCAGAAAAAATTGCCCAGAAAGTGGGTGAAGAGGCTGTTGAACTGGTAATAGAGGCAATGAAAACAGCGGATGACCGGTTTTTAAATGAAGCGGCCGACCTGGTATATCATCTGTTGGTTTTGCTTGCCGAAAGGGGATATGCGCTGAAAGATGTGGCTCATGTTCTGGAACAAAGACATCAAAAAGAAGAAAAATAAAGGTTGACCTGTTGGAGTGGAATCCTTGCCAGAGGAAATGAATGAATTCGTTTTAACGGTGTCCCCCTCCCGTTTGACGATTTCAGGTTCAGCCAAACCTTTCATATCCTGTGTTTACGGACAGTAAATAACTCCGAACAGGCCAACCTGTTACCCTTGTCTTTCCATTATTAAAAGTAGATAAAAAATTGTAAATACCAATATATCAACACCTTACAATGTTATATATTTTGTTGAACCAGTTGTTTGGGTAGATAATCGTGTGGAATCATTTAATAACCGAATAAACAGATAAACAAATAAACAGATAAACAAATAAACAAATAAACTGTTCTCTTTTTGTCAAGTTGCC
>JAGHDB010000018.1 GCA_021160155.1 Bacteroidales bacterium
AAACAAGGCAATTTGCTGGTTACCCGTCCGGTTGGCAGTCTGACCAAAGCGCGTGAAACAGTTCTGCTGGCAGCTTCCTCCCGTTCTGATTTAAAAAAAGCGCTGGATGAAAGCGGCATGGTTGCTTCAATGGCTGTCCACGGGGAAGACGGTTTTGAGATAGAACTGATTAAGGGAGTGCAGGCAGCGGAATTAAATAAAAAACTGATTGGATCAGGTATTGTGCTGACCCGCCTGGAGATGAAAAAACAGACGCTCGAAGAGCAATTTCTTGAATTGGTAAAACACAATTAAAAGGCGGATTATGAAGAAGTTGCTGCGAATAGAAACGATTAAGGTGATGCCTTACGGAGTTTTTCAGGTACTGGGTATATTGTATTTGATCAGTTTTATCCTTTCTATTATCATTTTACCTCAAATTAAGCTCGAAACTTCTATAAATGAGGGTAGTACTGACTTACTTGATCTGCCTTCCATGTTCAGCTTTCCGGTGATCTGGGATACCTATGCTTACCTGGCGGCAAAATCCAATATCTACCTGGCCATTTTGGTTATTTTTCTGGCCGGGAATGAGTTTTCTTACCTGACTTTCAGGCAACAGGTCATCACGGGTTTGTCGCGATCGGATCTGTTGAACGGCAAAGTTCTGACCATTTTTGCTATTTCTCTTGCCAATATGGTTGTTATTTTTCTGGCCGGAATACTGTATGGTGTGATTTTCACATCCGGTTATTCCGGATGGGATATGATTTCGCATCTGCCCAGCCTCGGGATCTATTTTTTACAGGCGGTAAGTTATATGCTTATGGCGTTAATGCTGGCCGTTTGGCTGAGAAATAAAACTCTGGCCATAGTAGTATTGCTGGTATGGTCAGTCATTCTCGAACCATTGATCCGCCTGGTGCTGAGAAAATATATTTGGGTGAAAATCGGGCTGTTTTTCCCGGTTCGCGTGATTTCAAGATTATCACCTTTTCCGGAAAATAACCTGATGGATATGATCAAGCAGAATGCCAATGCCCTGACGGCTGATTTTACCCAGAGTTTGCCTCTTTGGGCCAATCTGTTACTGGCGGGGGGATATGGTTTGTTGTTTTATTTTATTGCCCGCAAGATCTTACTTCGGCGGGATCTCTGACGGGTATATATTATGGTATCTTTCGCCCTTTCCAGGAATATTTTCCAAAAAGACTGATGATGCCGACCAGCACCACGTATGGGCTGTAGATGATCTGAAGGGGCAGAAAAACCCACCATCCTTTATTGAAATGATAAAATTGCATGGCTGCAGCCATTAAAGGAAGGTCTGCCGCTGTCTTAATTCCGAAAAGAATCAGCAGGAATCGGGGTGAAAAAAAACCAAAACAGGAACCCAGTGCAGCAGCAACAATGATAGTATTCAGTATAAATACGGTCAAGGTGACCAGTACCAGTGCGGGATCGGTATATCCTTTGGCTTTTGAAGCCCAACGCCGTCGTTGGCTGAAAAATCCCGGTAATCCGCCGGCAGGTTTAGAGGAGACCAAAGCTTCGCGGGTTTTTACAAAATGAATTTTATTCCGGGATTCTTTTTTGAGTGCCTGCAGTAGAAAAACGTCATCCCCGGAGGCAAACCGGGTATCCAGTGCATGGCAGAATGTACGATAGATTTCACGTCTGACACCCATATTCGGTGCATGTGCCATGATCGGGTGACCCAGTCCGCATGCTCCGCTGCTTGAAGCCATCAGGCTCATGTATTCAAGTTTTTGCAAATGGTCTTTAACCGAAGCAACCGGATCTATCATGACCGGACCCAACAGGAGGTCAGAAGAGTATTGGTTGAAGAAGGAGGCCATAGTTGAAATCCAACCCGGCGATGGGGAACAATCTGCATCTGTGAATAAAAAAAGAGAACCGTTTGCCAGTTCCTGTCCGGCAACCAATGCGGCTTTTTTACCTGATTGATATTCAGGCAGACTGATCAGCCGGCAGTTCGGTTGTGCATGCTGAAACTTCCGGATCTCCTCAACAGTCTGATCCGTAGAGTGGTCATCAATGAAAATAACTTCCCACAGATGTACAGGATAATTCTGCCGGCTTAACCCGTCAAACAGGCATTGAATCCGCCCCGACTCATTGCGGCAGGCTACCAGTATGGTTACGGGGATGGATGCAGTATTTTGAGGATGATAAACAGGAGTTTTTAGCCAGCCGATATAAAAAGCCCACACCATTAATATGTACATCCCGGAAAATAAAAATACTATAATGGTTAGTAGTGACATCCGGTGATTTAAAACAGTTCTTTAAAAAAATAGTAAATAATAAATCCGGTCACACCCATTTTTAATCCGGTGCCGATTAAAAATCCCAAAAGAGATCCCAGACCGGATTTAATGGCTTTATGAAAATCTTCAGAGTGTGTGAGCTCCCCGATTACAGCGCCTGCAAATGGTCCGAGTATTATTCCTATGGGCGGGAAAAAGAGGATGCCAATCAACAGACCGATGGTTGCTCCCCAGGTACCCCGACGTGAACCACCAAATTTTCTGGTTCCCCAAACAGGTGTCAGGTTATCCAGAATGGTAACTACTATTACAATGATGGCCCAGGTCCACAAAAACCGGGATCCGAATTGATGTGCATGGGTGAAGTGAAGCATCAGCAGTGCCAGATAGCTTATCGGAGGCCCGGGAAGAATGGGTACAATACATCCGATGAAACCAACGATCAGAAAAATAACTCCAAGGGAGATCAGAAGAATATCGAGAGACATAGTGTGCTTATATTTTAATTCGCGGTAGTAAAAATAATCCGATTAGTGCCGGAATAATAATATTAATGAGCCAAATTGTCCATGATGCAAAGAGAATGCCCGGGAGATCTGCTGTAAAGGGGCCCAGCAGAAAAAGGGTAACGGACCCCCGGATTCCGGGATCACCCAAAGAGGGGAAGGGAACCAGGGTAAGAAACAGATAGGTGGTACCCAGGCAGGCCCATCCATCCGGGATGGTGATATCCAAACCGAAAAACCGCATCAGGAGATAGAACTGCGTCAGGTATACTATGTATTTCATAGTAGAAAGAGTCAATACCCTGAGTTTGAATGATCCTTGAAGAATGGCCAGTGCATCTGAGATCTTTTGAAACTGGTTTTTAAATCCGATGCGGCCTGCCCACCTGACGGCTATATGTAATTTCATAAACAACCAGATGGCTCCGAAGCCGGTAATCAGGGCGCTCCCGAAAAGAAGCAGGATGCGGTGGTGTTCGGCTGTCGTGGCTTCACCGGTACGATAGAGATAATACAATGCAGCCGGGATCCCGAAAACCAGCGTGATGACGGTTTGGGCCAATGAATTAACCGAGGTCAGGCCGGTTGAGCCCACACGGTTTCCGGGTTGAAGAATAAAAGAACGGGTGACAATATCCCCGATCCGGTTGGGGGTCAGAATTGACATGCTGAGCCCGGTCAGAATACCCGTTAAAGCTTTCGCAGGAGAGAGCCTTTCAAGGGGCCGGATTACCAGACCCCATTTAAGGGTTTCAAATCCGAAATTTACCGGAACCAATAACAAAGGTAATACCAGAAAAATAAGCTGATAGCTGGTAAGCGAATCGAGTATCCGCGTTCCAACTCCTTCCCAGTGTCCGAAATTGGCTATCCGGTATGCCACATAACCCAGAGCGGCAAGCGAGAGAATTATTTTAAGCAGACCGGAGATTTTTTTGCCTATTGTCAAAATACCTATTTTTGGGTGGAGCCTTGAGTGGCTCTGTAAATGTATCAAATCAAAGGTAATGGTCGATCGGGTCAGAGCAAAAAAATATCTCGGACAGCATTTTCTGCATCATCAGGCTACGGCAAAAAAAATTGTGGAGTTGCTTGGGGCGGTTGATGAAGCCATTGTACTGGAGGTAGGTCCGGGAATGGGAGTGTTGACCCGGCATCTGTTGAAGCGTTTTAATGAACGGTTATGGGTAGTTGAAATAGATCCGGAGTCAGTGGAATATCTAAAACGGGAACTGCCGGCTCTGGTACCGCATGTGCTTGCAGAAGATTTCTTGAAAATGGATCTTAGATCTCTGGGTGACAAGTCGTTGGCTATAATTGGAAATTTTCCTTACAACATCAGCAGTCAAATCCTGTTTCACCTGCTGGATTATCGTGGAGTGGTAACTGAAGTTGTCGGCATGTTCCAGCGTGAAGTTGCCAGGAGATTAGTAGCTTTACCCGGAAATCGTGATTATGGTATTTTGAGTGTATTAATGGATCTCTATTTCACGAGGTCCTACAAATTGACCGTACCGGAGCATTATTTCAGACCTCCTCCGCGGGTCAAGTCGGCCGTGGTACGGTTTACACGTAAACCTGATCCTGTTGAACCGGTGGATCACTCGCGCTTGGTGATGACGGTTAAGACCGCTTTTAACCAACGAAGGAAAATGCTGCGTAATGCGTTATCGGATTACTGGAATCCTGCATTGGAGGATACCGGATTGGGTAATCTGAGACCCGAACAATTGCATCCCGAAGATTTTCTGAGAATCAGCCGGTTGATTGTTATGGTATGATGCGGGTAAAATGATAAATTTGTCAATATTTAAATAGCAACAGGTTGGAAAAGAAAAAGAAGATCCGTAGTGCACTACTATCGGTTTATCACAAAGATGGGCTGGATCCTGTTTTAAAGCAACTGGTTCAAAACCAGGTCAGGCTCATCAGTACCGGCGGAACCGCCGAATATATTCGTTCAAAAGGGTACGAGGTGACTACCGTAGAGTCACTGACCGGGTATCCCGGAATGCTGGGCGGACGTGTAAAAACACTGCATCCGAAAATATTCGGGGGAATACTCGGACGACGTGAAGTAGAGGCCGACCGGGAGGATTTTACCCGTTTTGAGATACCTGAGATCGACCTGGTAGTGGTTGATCTGTATCCTTTTGAGCAGACTGTAGGGGAGGGGGGGAGTCATGATGAGATCATCGAAAAAATTGATATTGGAGGAATCACGTTGATCCGGGCTGCTGCAAAGAATTACCGGGATGTACTGGTAGTTTCATCGATGAATCAGTATCCGGCATTATTAGAGTTACTGGAAAATGGAGAAGGAGCGACCTCTTTGTTGCAACGGGAGCAGTTTGCCAAACAGGCGTTTGCAGTTAGTTCGGCTTATGATACGGCAATTTATCGCTATTTTACTCCCGAACTGGATGAGGGTTTCAGAAACTCGACCGGCCCGGCTCATATATTACGGTACGGAGAGAATCCCCATCAGAAGGGATTATTCTTCGGGGATTTCAATGCATTATTTGATCAGTTACATGGTAAGGAGATATCCTATAATAATCTTCTGGATGTGGATGCAGCAGTCAGGCTGGCTGATGAATTTACCGAACCCATGGTTGCTGTTTTAAAGCACAACAATGCATGTGGACTGGCACTTCGGAGTTCTGTATTGGAAGCGTGGAAAGATGCTCTGGCCGGAGATCCCGTGTCGGCTTTTGGAGGGATTATTATTACGAACCGGAGATTGGATGAGGCTACTGCTTTGGAGATCAATAAGATTTTTTATGAAGTTGTGATTGCGCCTGAATATGATCCTTTGGCTCTGGAAGTGTTGATGCAGAAAAAAAAGCGGATTATTCTGCAGCGCAAAACGTCCCGGTTGCCGGATGAGCAGTTCAGGAGTTTGCTGAACGGCGTATTGTGGCAAGAACGTGACAGCCGCACTGAAGTTCCCGGGGATTTAAAAGTGGTCACGAAAAAAGCTCCGGATGAGCAACAGGTAAAAGATTTACTATTTGCCAATATTCTGGTAAAACATACGAAATCAAATGCGATTGTATTGGCTAAAAATGGTCAGTTACTTGCCAGCGGTGCCGGCCAGACATCCAGAATTGACGCATTACAGCAGGCTATTGACAAAGCCACGCGCTTTGGTTTTGATCTTCATGGAGCAGTGATGGCTTCAGATGCTTTTTTCCCGTTTGCCGATAGTGTAACTATTGCACATCAGGCAGGTGTCGAAGCAGTAATTCAACCCGGGGGTTCAATCCGTGATCAGGAAAGTATTGATTATTGCAATGAACATAACCTGATCATGGTATTCAGCGGAATTCGACATTTTAAACATTAAACAGAAGGGTTTGATATGGGTCTGTTTTCATTTCTCACACAGGAAATTGCCATTGACCTGGGTACTGCCAACACTATTATCATCCATGATGATAAAATAGTGGTGGATGAACCCTCCATCGTGGCGGTAGATGTAGCAACCGGTAAACTTTTCTCCCTGGGTGAGAAAGCCAAGCAGATGCATGGTAAAACTCATGATAACATCAAGGTTATCAGGCCATTGAAAGACGGAGTAATTGCAGATTTCAATGCGGCTGAATTAATGATCCGGGGACTGATCAAAATGATTAACGTAAAAACAAAAGTAATCTCACAGTCACTTCGAATGGTCATCAGCATCCCATCGGGCAGCACCGAAGTGGAGGTTCGTGCAGTCAGAGATTCTGCTGAGCACGCCGGGGCACGGGAAGTATTTATGATTTATGAGCCGATGGCCGGAGCGTTGGGGATCGGGTTGGATGTGGAGGCTCCTGAGGGTAATATGGTAGTGGATATTGGCGGGGGTACGACAGAAATTGCCGTGATTGCACTGGGAGGAATTGTTTGTAACGAATCCATGAGGATAGCGGGAGATGAATTTACTTTTGATATCCAAACCTATATGAGGCATCAGCATAATATTAAAGTGGGCGAGAAAACAGCCGAGGATATCAAAATCAATGTGGGATCAGCGCTTCCTGAAATGTCAAATCCTCCGAAAGAGTATTTGGTTAAAGGGCCCAATCAAATGACTTCACTCCCGATTGAGGTACCGGTCTCCTATTCTGAAATAGCCCATGCACTAGATAAGTCACTGGCGAAAATTGAAGTGGCAATTTTAAATATCCTTGAACGAACTCCCCCGGAGTTATACGCGGATATTGTAAATAACGGTATTTACCTGTGTGGGGGAGGGGCTTTGCTTCGCGGATTGGATAAACGGTTAAATGATAAAATCAACATACCTTTTCACGTAGCCGATGATCCTCTGCATGCGGTTGCAAGAGGGACAGGAATTGCCCTTAAGAACATTCAGAGGTTTCCATTTCTTATGCGATAGTCTTCTGATTCATGCGGAATCTGCTTCGATTTATTATCCGGTTTAATTTCCAGATACTCTTCATGCTTCTGGAGATCATCGTACTTATTCTGTTAACCAGGGTCAATCCGATACCACGTTCAAAAGTGTTTTCGATGATTGAAGAGACCAACAGTTTTATTGCAGACCAGTATCATCGTTTAAGTGATTTTATGGGATTGGTTACGAAAAACAGAGAGCTTATCCTGGAAAATTCCAGATTAAGAGACCGACTTACCGTCTTGCAATCAGATTGGGCCGATCAGAAAATGATGAAAGAAACTGACACGGTTCAATACCGTTACCTCCCGGCAGGAGTGGTGAACCAATCTGTAAATAAACCTTATAATTACCTTACACTTAACCGCGGAGCAAAAGATGGGATACAACCTGATATGGCAGTGATCGGACCGGATGGCATTGTTGGGATGGTCAGAAATGTTTCACCTCATTATTGTACCGTTCTCTCACTTTTGAATCCTGAATTCAGAACCAGTGCAAGACTGACCGGTACCGGTTTTTTTGGAACCATTCAATGGGATCATCTCAATTATCGTGAAGTATTGTTGCTTGAAATCCCGGCTCATGCACCGGTTCAAATAGGAGATACCGTTACGACAAGCGGTTATTCAACGATTTTTCCTCCGGGAGAGATGATTGGTGTTGTGAGTGAATTTCACACTATCTCAGGGGGCGTTTTTTACCAGATACGGGTAAAATTAAGTCAGGATTTCAAAAAAATCAAATGGGTGTATATTATCAAGAACCGTTTTAAAGCAGAACAAAATGAATTGGAACAGCAGCTAAGCAATGATTAATACATTTATACGATACTTTATCAGATTCATTCTGGTCTATTTGTTCCAGGTTCTGGTGCTGAACAACATGCAATACAGCGGGCTGATAAATCCATATTTTTATATTTGGTTTATTCTTGTATTGCCTTTTGAGACTCCGGGCTGGCTGGTTCTGGTCTCTGCATTTTTATTGGGACTGGGTATAGACCTTTTTCCACAGGGAATTTCGGGAGCGGCTCCAAGTATGGGTATGCATGCCGGAGCTACGGTACTATTGGCTTTTATGCGGCCGATGGTTTGGAGATGGATTAGTCCGGGAGATGGTTATGATCCCAAAACCCTGCCGGATACACATTTTTACGGATGGATATGGTTCATGAGCTATGTCATGATGCTCACGCTTATTCATCATCTGGCACTGTTTCTCTTAGAAGATTTTTCGTTTCATCGTCTTCATATTCTTCTTCTGAGAGTTTTGCTGAGTGCAATTTTTACCTGGGGTATTATTATGTTATGGGAAATTATTAAACCCGGTAAACAAAGAAAATACGGATGAAAGATCCCTATCAAAACCGGCGACTGGTTATTGGAGGGATCATTCTCTTTACCGGGATACTTTATCTCATCCGGCTTCTGATTTTACAAGTACTGGATACATCTTATAAATTGTCAGCTGAAAGCAATAGTCGTCAAAGAGAGATCGAATATCCCGGAAGAGGCTTGATTCTTGACCGCAATGGAAAAGTGCTGGCATCCAATGAGCCAGTGTATGATCTGATGATGATCCCGAGGAAAACAGAATCTTTTGATACTCTGGCTCTTTGCAGTATGCTTGGTATTCAACGTGCCGAGCTTGACAAGGGGATACAGTCTGCCCTGCAATACTCAAGGTATAAACCCTATCCTGTTGTCAGACAGATTGATGCCAGGCGGTTCGCCATTCTTGAAGAGCAGTTGTTTAAATATAAGGGATTTTATGTTCAAACCCGAACCAGACGGATCTATCCGGAGGGAATTGCATCTCATGTTATTGGATATATGGGAGAGATTGATTTGAATGAGATACGCCAGGATCCGTATTATGCGGTAGGTGATTATCTGGGGCAGTCCGGACTTGAACTTCAGTATGAGAAAGAGTTGAGAGGCCGAAAAGGTATCCGGTATCAGTTGGTGGATGTGTTCAATCAGGTTAAAGGTAGTTATGAGGGGGGGCGTTATGATACGCTTCCTGAACCCGGGAAAAACCTTCTGACTACACTGAATTCAGAATTACAGAAATACGGAGAACTACTGATGACCCATAAAAGTGGGAGCATCGTAGCCATTGAGCCGGCTACGGGTGAGATCCTTTGCATGGTTTCAAGTCCTTCGTTTGATCTGAATAAACTGACTGGACGTGAACGGACCAGGCAGTTTGAGGCATTATCGGCCGATACGTTGGAACCTTTATTCAACAGGGCCACCATGTCACGTTATGCACCGGGATCCATATTTAAAATTGTTCAGGCTTTGATCGGCCTGGATCTGGGCGTGATCCGGCCGCAAACCGGTTTTAAATGTGATAAATCATTGATCGGATGTCACAATCACCCTGAAGCGACCAATTTAAAAAAGGCCATCCAATATTCTTGTAACCCCTATTTTTACCAGGTTTATCGTAGGATCATTTTACGGAGGCAGAGCAGTAATATATTTACTGACAGTGAGTTGGGATTGGCAGATTGGCAAAAAAAGGTGATGAGTTTTGGGTTAGGTCAGTTGTTGCAGATTGATCTGCCGGGTGTTAGTCCGGGATTTATTCCCGGGCCGGAATTTTATGATACCTGGTATGGCCGGCATCGTTGGGCCTTTAGCACCATATATTCAAATTGCAACGGCCAGGGAGAAGTTGAGACGGTTCCGGTTCAGATAGCCAATCTGGCTGCGATCATTGCCAACCGGGGGTACTATTACGTGCCGCATTTTATCAGGTCAATCGGGGAGAAGGGAGAACTGCCGGAGGTATACCGTATGCCGCATCATCCGGATGTCAATGCGGCATATTACCCGGTGGTTATCAATGCCATGCGTGCGGTAATATATGAACCGTCCGGTACCGGTCGGAGGGCACAGGTTCCAGGCGTAATCGTTTGTGGAAAAACAGGAACGGTCCAGAATAATCAGGGAGAAGACCATTCAGGTTTTTTTGCATTCGCACCCATGCAACACCCTGCAATCGCAATCTCTGTGTATGTGGAACATGCCGGATCCGGAGGATTCTGGGCAGCTATGATTGCCAGTTTAATGATGGAAAAATACCTGAACGGGGAAGTAACACAAGCTGAAAAGGAGAAGATGGTGCTTGAATACAAACAGTTTTAATGATGCTAACCGGGAAAAATACATTAGTACGAATAGACTGGCTGACGGTAATCCTGTTTGTGTTGTTAACCGGTTTCGGGTGGCTTAATCTTTTTTCGGCTACTTATGATGAAGGATTACCCGTTTCACTGTTCAGTTTTGCCTCACGTTACAGCAAGCAATTTTACTATATTCTTGCTGCACTGGTCATTGCTTTTCTGGTTATGATTACAGATGGTAAAGTATGGGGGGCCTTTGCTTACCTCGTGTATGGTCTGACAGTAGGATTATCCATATTGGTCTTGTTCATCGGACGGGAAATAAACGGTGCTCGATCATGGATCATCCTGGGCCCGGTAAGTTTTCAGCCGGCAGAGTTCATGAAAGCAGGAATGGCTCTGTTGCTGGCAAAATTGTTATCGAGGTTTGATTTTAAAATACACCGGTTACATAATTTGTTTTTAATTCTGCTTTTTACCGGTCTGCCGATGGTATTGGTTTTTTTTCAGAATGATACCGGTACAATGCTGGTTTTTCTGGCGTTGATTTTGGTGCTCTTCAGGGAGGGTTTATCAGGGTACGTGCTGATTTTCGGAGGTATTGCCGCAGCGCTCTTTTTTTTAACGCTCGTGTTTCCCCTCTCCGTTTTTCTTCCGGTTATTACAATTATTGCATTGTTGTTGACCTGGTTGTATCAACACAATTTTAAATACTTTCTGTGGGGGGTAATCTCTTTCTCCCTATTGTTTGGTACTGTTTTTCTGGTTAACCGGATGACTTCGTCGGGATGGTCGTATTCACGGGTTTTTTTCGTAGCCTCTTTGTCGGCATTTTTTTTATGGGCCATACTCATATACCGGTACCGGTTAAATTCATTATACCTTTTTTTATTTGCCTGGATAGGAGCTACGTTATTGATATTTTCTGTAGATATGGTTTTTCATGATCTGCTGGAGCCTCATCAGCAGGCACGTATCAGCCAATTGCTCGGATTGGTCCATGACCCTCTGGGAACCGGATATAATCTGAACCAATCGAAAATTGCAATCGGATCGGGCGGCTTTTTCGGAAAAGGCTTTCTCAGGGGTACGCAAACACGCTTCAATTTTGTACCGGAGCAAAGTACCGACTTTATTTTTTCTACTGTGGGAGAAGAGTGGGGGTTTTTAGGAAGTTTGTTGGTGATCGGATCTTTTTCAGGATTATTAATCCGGCTCATTTTTTTAGCCGAGCGGCAAAGATCCGTTTTTTCGAGGGTTTTTGGATACAGTGTAGTTTCGATACTTTTCTTTCATTTTGCTGTCAATATCGGGATGGTGATCGGGCTGGTTCCCGTAATCGGTATTCCCCTGCCGTTTTTCAGCTATGGGGGATCCTCTTTATTGACATTTACATTGCTGTTATTCATCATGTTACGCTTGGATACCAGTCGCTATGAAGTGATTAACTGAAAGACGTTATTTATCATAAGGCTTTTCGGGATAAAACTCTAATTTTAACGCTTTAATAACCGTATAATCGTTTCACATAAATATCAATTCATTATGTCAAAGAAAAGAGTGATCATTATTGGTGCTGCGGGACGTGATTTTCACAATTTCAACACCTATTACCGTGACCAAAAGGATTATGAAGTAGTTGCTTTTACTGCAGCTCAGATACCTGACATCGATGGCAGAAAATATCCGGCAGCACTGGCCGGCCAATTGTATCCGGATGGGATACCGATTTATGCCGAACAGGAGTTGCCATCATTGATCCGGGATTTAAAAGTTGACGACTGTGTCTTTTCATACAGTGATGTGCCTTATCAACGTGTGATGAGTTTAAGTGCATTGGTTAATGCCGGGGGTGCAACCTTTACCCTGCTGGGTCCGGCTCATACCATGCTTAAAAGTACAAAACCTGTCATTGCTGTTGTAGATACACGAACCGGTTGCGGGAAAAGCCAGACTTCAAGAAGAGTGATTGAGATATTGATGGAAAAAGGGCTGAAAGTGGTTGCTGTCAGACACCCGATGCCGTATGGGGATCTGGTGGCACAGAAAGTTCAGCGGTATGCAGAGATCAATGACCTGGCGCGTTATAAATGTACGATCGAAGAGATGGAAGAGTATGAACCCCACGTGGTACGGGGCAATGTGATTTATGCCGGGGTGGATTATGAAGCCATCCTCCGCCAGGCAGAAGATGATCCCCGGGGATGTGATGTGATTTTATGGGATGGAGGCAATAATGATTTTTCTTTTTATAAACCCGATCTGACCATTACCGTTGCCGACCCCCACCGGCCCGGTCATGAACGTTCTTACTATTCCGGAGAAGTTAATCTCAGAATGGCTGATGTGGTAGTAATCAATAAAATGGATACGGCTAATCCGGATAGTGTACAGCAGGTCAGAGCAAATATAGCCGAACTTAATCCCGGTGCAATTGTAATAGACGGAGCATCTCCAATTCGCGTGGATAATCCTGATATGATTAAAGGGAAACGGGTGCTTGTGGTTGAAGATGGGCCTACATTGACCCATGGTGAGATGACTATCGGAGCCGGAACTGTAGCAGCAAAAAAATTCGGTGCGACCGAACTGGTTGATCCCAGGCCTTACACCACAGGTAAACTGAGCGAGACTTTCAGATTATATCCTAAAATAGGTACTTTGTTACCGGCTATGGGTTACAGCGAGCAACAGCTTAAAGACCTCGAAACAACCATTGAGAATACCGAATGTGACTCCGTGGTGATTGGAACGCCGATTGACCTGAACCGGATTATTAAAATAAATAAACCGAATACGAGGGTTTATTATGATCTCCAGGAAATCGGCCAACCTGATTTGCATAGGGTATTAG
>JAGHDB010000400.1 GCA_021160155.1 Bacteroidales bacterium
AAAAGAGGAGCAGTAGCTACTTCTGGTGTCGCTGCTCTTACCATGCTGGGAGCAGGATTGACTAAATCACAAAAGGTCCAGGCCGGAGGCTTGTCCACTTCATGGCCCTATCCCTATGCTCAATTAGACCCTGAAGTGGTCAGGAAAAAAGCCCATGATGCTTTTTGGGGTGGTTATGCATGCAGTGCCGGAGCATTTGATGGAATCATTGCCACACTGGCTGAAGTGGTTGGTGAACCCTACCTGAATTTTCCGACTAAAATGATGATTTTCGGTCATGGGGGCGGTGCCGGATGGGGAACCATTTGCGGTGCCCTGAACGGTTCATGTGCAGCAATCTCCCTGGTTTGCGAAAAAGCGGTTTCGGATGTGCTGGTAAGCGAATTATTCGGGTGGTATACTCAGGTCAAGTTTCCATCAGATGAATCAAATACTTATGCCCGGGATCATGCGTACAATCATAATGATTTTGACATGGTATTGCCTCAGAATTCATGCAGTTCACCCTTATGCCATATTTCGGTATCCGAATGGTGCAGTGTGGCTGACACCCCCGTGGGAGATAACCAGCGCAAAGAACGCTGTGCCCGCCTGGCCGGAGATGTAGCAGCCAAAGCAGTGGAGTTGCTCAATGCACAATTTAACGGTACGTTTATTTCTGAGTATATGACTCCCGAAAGTACCACTACCTGCCTTGCCTGTCACGGTTCATCCGGAATGGAGCATAATGTGGCTTCAAAAATGGATTGTGTACAGTGCCATACTGCTGATCCCCACACGGTTGGGATGGAGAATATGGGAACACAATTCAACACTTTCAAAGTAAAACAAAACTATCCTAATCCGTTCAATGGTACTACTACCATAGAGTTTGATTTGAACTCTCCGGAAAGGGTCACTATTGAAGTCTTTAACCTGAATGGCCGGCACATCAAAACCCTGATGAGTAATAAACCATTCCAGGCAGGTGCTCATTCAATTCAGTGGAACGGAAATAATGAAGATGGCAACCGGGTGGATGCCGGTATGTATATTTATCGTTTCAGAGTGGGTAAAGCTGTAAAAACCATAAGTATGATGAAAATGTAGAAGAAAAGTTGTATTTTCATATGTTGTGTTAGAATAATAACACCAGGCTAATAATAGCCTGATGTTGTTGTTTGATTTGTAAATAACTGAAAAAATCATGAAAAAAAGATTTGGAATTTTAGCCGGTTTGGTGATGGTACTTATACTGGGAGCCTGTGAGTATGAGACTATTGTCCCCAAGCAGGTGGTGTTACCGGATGAACCGGTCAAATTCTCCACTCAAATTGCACCGATGTTCGATGAAGCGGGTTGTACCGCTTGTCATGCCGGAGCAACCAATCCCGACCTGCGACCCGACAAAGCATATGAGAGCCTGGTCAATGGAGGTTACTTAAACATCGTTGTACCGGATGACAGCAAACTCATTAAAAAAATCAACAGCAATCACGGTACCGCATCAAACCTGTCGGCTGAACAAAAAGCCCTTTTATTGAAATGGATCAAGGAAGGTGCTAAAAACAATTAAATCTGAAACATCATGAAAAGAATGCTTCTGTTTGGTGCTTTTATTTCGTTGACTTTAACAGGGTGGTCGGGCAGACTGAATGCCCAGGAGAAAGGTGAATTGGTTTATGACACTTTCAGCGGAACCCTTCTGGCCGACCAGCAAACCGTAACCAGTACTTATGCCGGCCATCTGGAACTGCATATCCAGCACCGGTTCGGTACCATGCAAAACGGACTGAAAGATCTGATTGGTATTTATGCTCCTTCTAATATTCGTCTGGCACTTAACTATGGAATTACCGACAGGCTGATGGTGGGATTCGGCTCGGAGAAAAACAACAAATTGCAGGATATTTATGTGAAATACGGCATTCTGCAGCAAAGAGAAACCGGCATGCCTGTCTCGGTCAGTTATTTTGCCGATATGGCAGTGGATGCCCGTAATGCGGAAGTTTTCGGTGAAAATTACCATTTCACCAACCGTTTCTCCTATTTTCATCAACTGATCATTGCCCGTAAATTCGGTGAACGGATCAGCGTCCAGGTGGCTCCTTCCTATATGCATTTTAATGCGGTTGACAGTGTTTGGAGAAATGATTACCTGGGTATTTCGGCCAACGCGAGGGTTAAATTATTCGGAGAGTTTTCTCTGATCGCCGAATACAGTAAAGGAGGGAGCATAAAATCCAGGATGCTTTATATGTACAAAACAGAACCTAATTTGGCCCTGGGTTTTGAAATTGCTACTCCGACCCATAGTTTTCAACTCTACGCCGGTAATTACAGGGAGCTTGTCCAGCAAAAAAACCTGGCCAATAATCTGAATAATTTCGCCAAAGGAGAGTATATGGTCGGGATGAATGTTCTGGTTCGATTTTGACAAAATTGTTACTGATGAATATAAGAAGATGGTTTGGTATCCTGTTATTCGGTTGTTTTATTCTTCCTGCAGGGTTATTTGCCCAGGATGAAGCGCAAAACGAAGAGTTTCCCAATAAGGAGGAAAATGCGCTTTGCCTGAAATGTCACGGAAATCAGGTTTATCCCATGCCGGTTGATGGTACCGGTGAAACCGTGCTGCTGAAAATGTGCCGGGGCGACCGGATTGACACGGTTGCGTATTACAAGGGGAATCACGGTACTTTTACCTGTACGGATTGCCATTCGTATGAGTACACAACTTTTCCACATAACCCCAATCTTCGGCTTGAACAGATGCCCTCGTGCCTTGATTGCCATGACGGTGATCCCGCGGTGGAAAAATATCATTTTGAGTCTATAGATGAAGAGTATAGAAAAAGTGGCCATGCCAATCTCGACAGCACACTTTTTTCTTGTTGGTCATGTCATAATCCACACAGTTTCAGATTAGCAGTCAGAACGGATATAAACATTTCAGCATTGGTCAAATACGACAACTCCATGTGTCTGAATTGCCATGTAAATCCGGTTAATCCGGATTATTACCTGGGCGGGGGATTAGACCTGATCGTGGCAAAACATACCTGGTTACCCAAGACGGAGAACCATTTCAGAAATGTGCGTTGTATTGAGTGTCATGCAAAAATTAATGAGAATGTTTTAGTCCCTCACAACATCGTGAAAAAAGAGGATGCCGTTAAAAGATGTGTTGAATGTCACTCCACCGACTCCCGGTTGCTGCATACTTTGTATAAATACCAGCCGCAGCAGGCCCGGCAAACCAAAGGATTTGTTAACAGTGTGATCTCCGGTCAGGGCTATGTAGTCGGGGCAAACCGGAGTATCCTGCTGAACCGGATCGGGATTGTGCTGGTTATTTGCACAATATTGGGAATTGGGATACATACAACCATCCGAATCATTTTGAAGTAAAATCTCATGACTGAAAAAAAAGTTTTACTATATCCTGTCTGGATCCGGCTGTGGCATTTGCTAAATGCGCTGCTGATTCTTTTACTGATTATCACCGGTATCAGTATGCTCTATTCCACCCTGTCCGCTACCTGGATGCGTTTTGACGTGGCGGTGACGATCCATAATACCAGCGGTGTTTTGCTGACCATCAGTTATCTCTTTTTTTTCCTGGGCAATCTTTTCACCACCAATTGGAGGCATTATGTTATACAGCTTCCCGGGATGTGGACACGTTTATGGAAACAATTCCGCTATTATGCTTTCGGTGTATTTTTGAAAGAGGAGTGCCCTTTCCCGATCGGAAGCAAGAGAAAATTCAACCCCCTGCAACAGTTCACTTATACCGGTATGATGTATTTTATCGTACCGGTTATAATGATTACCGGATGGGCTATGATGTTTCCCGAGGTAATCATTGATCAATATTTGAAAATCGCCGGGTTTAAAACCACCGATGTGATACATGTGGCAGGTGCCTTTATAGTGTTTATTTTTCTGCTGATCCATCTCTATTTTGCCACCATGGGCAAAAAACCCTCAACACATTACAAGGCCATGATTACCGGTTATCATGAAGATGAAACCGGATGAGAAACTGCGGATAATCATTATACCACCCGGCCGGTGTATCACTGACCGGGTTTTTTGTTATTTTTCGGGATTCTTATGAAAAAATATATTACGAAATTTTTTAACCGGTCACCCTGGAAAGTAGCAGGGGATCTGATATTCTGGATTTTGCTGGTGATGTTGCTCATCCCGGGCACCCGGAGCATACTGATGGAAGGCGTATCAAAAGTCAGGGCACTGGTCATGCCGTTAACGGTGAAAACGGATCAGGCTCCGGTACTTTCATCGAAAGACTGGCAGTGGAATCTCACCAACGCGGCAGGTAAAAAAGTGCCGCTCAGCCGATTCAGGGGTCAGGTGATCCTGATCAACCAGTGGGCTACCTGGTGCCCTCCCTGCCGCGCCGAAATGCCCTCGCTTGAGAAACTTTACCGGGAGATGGGCAGCCGCGTGACATTCATCATCCTTTCACAAGAGGATTCAACCGTTATAGAACCGTATATCCGACAGAAAAAATTCACCTTTTCCTGGTTCACCACACGTGAACCTATGCCGGAAAAGCTCCAGACCCGATCCATACCCGCTACCGCGATCATCAGTCGTAAGGGACAGGTTGTGATTTTCAAAAAAGGGGCCTATAATTGGAATTCGGCACGTATCCGCAAACTTTTTGAACGGTTATTGACTGAAGAATAAATTTTAAAGAGCAATTTATATGAGATTACAAGTGTTTATGGTATTGATGTTATGGGGTACGGCTGCTTTTATACCGGTCAGCGCACAGCAGGAGACAGTAGAATTTTCACAAGCCGACCGCGAAATGTGGAAAAACCTTAAACGGCTTACCCTGCCGAAGCAGTATGAAACACAAAGTCTTCCGGATAAATTTGACAACAGTCTGAATAAGTACTTTCCCACTGTTTTCATGCAGACCGGATGGAGTTGCAACCAGGCCAGTTCGATCGGGTATATGTTTACCTATGAGATCAATGCCCTGCGGGATTTGTCTTCCGACCGGAATGAAAATTTGTACGAACCTTTGTCAGTCTGGAATTTCCTGAATGACGGCCTGGATAATAAAGGAGTGTCTTATTTCGACAGCTGGGCGGTGATCAGGAGTAACGGAATCCCCGCGCGGTCGGATTATATGCCTGCAGATCATTCGGTTACACAATGGATGACGGGTTATAATCATTATTATAACGGGATGAAAAACCGTGTGGAATCCTTAAATGCCATAGATGTGGGAACTCCTGAAGGCCTGCTTACGCTGAAACACTGGCTCTACGATCATCTCGACGGATCACCCGTCGGGGGTTTGGCCAACTTTCAGATCGGATCCAGTCCCATGCAAATTCCCCAAATCCCGGCGGATCTGGAGGAGGGCGGAAAACATATTGTGATCAGTTTTTCTCCCAATGTAGGACATGCCATGGCTTTTGTGGGGTGGAATGATTCAGTACGATACGATGTGAATGGAGACGGGAAGTACACCAATGATGTGGATATCAACGGGGATGAAGTGATTGATATGCGTGACTGGGAGATCGGAGCAATGCTGGTGGTCAATTCATGGGGCCAGGGATGGGGCGATCAGGGGAAAGTATGGGTGATGTACCGGCTGCTGGCCGAAGACCTGGATCACGGAGGTATATGGAACAACTCGGTAGTAGTGGTTAAACCCCGTAAAACCTATCAACCGTTGCTGACAATGAAAATCGGTTTACGGTATAATTATCGCGACCGGTTGAAACTTCAGGCCGGGATCTCTGATGACCTGACGGATACCGTGCCGGATAAAATCCTGGAATTTCCGGCTTTTAATTTTCATGGGGGAGAACTCCCCATGCAGGGAACCGAAGGAGCCGACAGTGATTTTATTGAAATCGGTCTGGATATAACCCCGTTACTGGATTATACCGGGGATCATGTTCCGGTTAAGATATTTCTCGAAGTACTTGAGAACGGATCGGATACGCGGGGTACCGGGAGGGTTGAATATATAAGTCTGTATGACTACCAGTCCAACGGTGCCGAATATCCGGTACAGGGATTGCCGGTGGGTATTAAAACCCGTGGGATGACACTTGTTTCAACCGTTATCACTCCGGCGGCCGAACCCTTAAATATTGTGACTTCCCAACTGCCTGAAGCCCGTCCGGGAAGCCCTTATTTACAGACTATTCAGCTTTCGGGCGGAACTCCTCCATATACCTGGGCCGATCCGTTGCAAATGTATCTCAGCAGTGATTTGGCCTTTGATTTTAATTTTGAGGGAGGAGAGAAAATTTTGCCCGACGGAGACAAGACGTACGTAACGGTGGATTTACCTTTTGGTTTTCCGTTTTACGGGCAGACCTATCATCAGGTATCTATTCTGGCCAATGGTGGCATAGTGATGGGTGACCGGCCGGCACTCTATCCTTATGTGGTTGATCCGCGGTTGACGGTATTTCAGAATAAAGGGATTTTCCCTTTTTATTCGGATTTATACTATGTTTTTGCAGCCGACCGGGTCTCTTATGAAACGGATGCATCCGGCATGACCGTTCGCTGGAAAGCCACGATGACAGAATTCGGCGAATTCCAGGTGGAGTTTGCGATGAAAATGGATGCTTCGGG
This sequence comes from Bacteroidales bacterium, assembly GCA_021160155.1. Lineage (GTDB taxonomy): Bacteria > Bacteroidota > Bacteroidia > Bacteroidales > UBA12481 > JAGHDB01. Next base: position 6,625 of record JAGHDB010000400.1, read on the forward strand.
AGGCATTGATTTTTATTACCGCACCGTTTATACACCCGAAATGTATCCCTGGATTTCGGCTTTGTCGGAGGGTGATATGATCCATTATCACCGGGTAGGTGACAACATCCATGTGGTCAAAGAGTTCAGCGCGGTTCATCTTGAACCTGTTCATTGGCCTGAGGGATTGACATTTACCGGGACGGGTACGCTTTACGGCCAGGTGGATGAACCGGGCGGGGAATGGGTATTGCCTTTTGAGGTGACGGATGCCGCCGGATTAAAATCACGAAAAGAACTGACTTTTAAAACCACTGCTTCAGGGGTGGATCCGGAAGAGATCGAAACTCCGGATTTTACAGTCTATCCCAATCCGGCCAGGGG
>JAGHDB010000330.1 GCA_021160155.1 Bacteroidales bacterium
CCTCCGGACTTATCCACCCCTTTCACTTTATTTTCCCTCTTAGCAACTATAGCCTCAACCAAGTTCCTCGTCCCCTCTACATTATTCTCAATCAACTGTTTACGGTCGCGGGGGTTGAATGAGACAATTGCGGCGCAGTTCACTACCACATCTACATCCTTCAGTGCCCGGTCAATTGATGCCCGGTCGAGCAGATCGCCTTCGCGCCATTCGATGCGATGCATCAGGGGATCAATATCATCCGTATAAAAAGAGAAAATCTCCCGCAAAGTATCCAGGTTGCTTCCGCTACGCTTCAATGCCGCCACGCGGTCATGCTGTTGCAGCAGCCGGTATAGCGTGTGCGCGCCCAGAAGTCCGGTGGAGCCGGTGATGAGAACCATAACAGTTTAGATAAGGTTTAGTAGGTTTAGAAAGTTTAGAAGGTTTAGTAGGTTTAGTAGGTTTAGAAAGTTTAGTAGGTTTAGTAGGTTTAGAAAATGTTTAGTGGGTTTGGAATATTTGATTTTCGGGGAAAAGATACCGAAACGGATGCAATTCTCTAAATGTCTAAACTTCTATATTCTGAAAAATATTCTTTTGAGAAAAATAGTTTTCTTTGTGAAACCATTTTAAAAAGCAAATCATGTCTTATTTATTTACCAGTGAAAGTGTAAGCGAAGGCCATCCGGATAAAGTTGCGGATCAGATCTCGGATGCGTTGCTGGATGAATTTTTGCGTCAGGATCCCGATTCTAAAGTAGCGGTTGAGACCATGGTCACCACGGGATTGGTGGTCGTGGCGGGTGAAGTTCGTACACGGGGATTTGTGGATGTACAACAGACCGCCCGTGATGTAATCAGGGAGATCGGATATACCAAAGCGGAATATCATTTCGAGGCTGAAGGATGCGGCGTGCTTTCCGCCATTCATGAACAGAGTCCGGATATTTTTCAGGGTGTGGCCCGTACGCATCCCGAAGAGCAGGGAGCCGGGGATCAGGGCATGATGTTCGGATATGCCACCCGTGAAACCGAACAATTGATGCCTATCTCTATAGAGCTGGCTCACAGATTATTACATGAACTGTCTGCCATCCGGAAAGACGGAAAAGAGATGACCTATCTCCGACCGGATGCCAAATCACAGGTTACGGTTGAATACAACGATGATCGCACACCCAAACGAATCCACACGATTGTGATTGCCGCCCAGCATGATCCGGGTCCGTGTGCCGGCAATAATTGTGAAATGATCCGTCAGGATATCATTAATATATTGTTACCGAAGGTGATCAAAAATGTGGACGGTTTAATGAAACAGATGCTTGAAACCTACCTCCGGGAGCTTTCGGATAACACCTCCCAACTGCTGGTTAACCCGACCGGTAAATTTGAAATCGGGGGTCCCCATGGGGATACCGGTTTAACCGGGAGGAAAATTGTGGTGGATACATACGGAGGCATGGCCCCTCACGGCGGAGGCGCTTTTTCAGGTAAAGACCCCTCTAAAGTGGATCGCTCCGCCGCGTATGCCGCACGGCACATTGCCAAAAACCTGGTGGCAGCCGGTGTGGCAGATGAAGTGCTGGTGCAGGTTGCCTATGCCATCGGCGTGGCAGACCCGGTATCCGTATTCGTCAATACATTCGGCACTTCGCAAATACCGGACGCCGAAATCGCCGCAAAAATACCCGAAATATTTGATCTCCGTCCCTACGCCATTATTAAACGATTCGGACTGAAAAATCCGATATACCGCCCAACCGCAGCATACGGACATTTCGGCCGGGAACCCTATACCGCTACCGTGAAAATAGGCGGACATAACGGCGATCCGGTGACCGAAAAAGAGGTTGAATTCTTTCCCTGGGAGAAGCTGGACTATTTGCAACAAATAAACATTTCCCTACCATCCCCACGGGTTCCCCGGCGGAGTTGAATACATCATCAGTGAAACCGAATGATCGATTGTAACAACCCGTATCACGGGCTGAATCCATGACAGACGTTTCATTGCTCTCCGGTAACTTTCTCTTTTTGGATTCTTTTCAGAAATCATACCCTTTAAGTATTGTTCTTTCCCCATGTTGTAATATTTCAATTATATAAATTCCGTTTTTTAGCGGATGCCTGATTTTTACAGATTGATCGTTTAAAATTATATTCCGGGAGAAAATTCTTTTCCCATTCAGATCATACATATTAATTAGAACATCCCCTTCAGTCAAACCATTATGTATCAATCGTCCATACTCACCTTGATCAGTAAACGACCAACTCCCTTTCGTTACCACCTCAGCACCTCTCCCCGTCATCACATCCCTTTTCATGGTATCAAAGCTCATAGTTAATTGAAACACCCTCCCCGTCAGAGTCCCGGCCACGGCCCGAAAACGGCAGATTGCATCTTGCCGCAAGTCCTGTTTCAGGCCGTTAAGCCGGTCCTCCAGGACAAGAGAAGAAAAAGTGGTTTCTCCGGGATTTTCGAAGAATATTTTATAGGCTGCTTCGGCAGGAAAATGTATGTTCAGCGGAATATGCCATCCACCTTGATGACGTGATGAATAAGAGGCAATAGTCAGGGGTTGTCCTTCCTGTTCTATCCAGATCCGGAGACGGTTGGGGTCAATTGACCACTTCGGCGAATCATACGAATCCAATCCGTCCGTTCCCCGGTAATCTATGTGAATCGCCACCCGGTCATAATCACCCTCCTCATCTTCTATCTTCAGCCGCACCACCTCCCCACAAACCTTGTTTTTTAAGGAGGGGTTGGGGTGATTTTTGCCCCTCCTTGATAAGGAGGGGTTGGGGTGGTTCCCCTCCCTGAATGTCGCCTGCCCCTCCGACTTCGAATAATGCCCGATCCCCAACGAATCGGTACTCTTTGCCCTGACCCAAAATCCCTGTCCACATGCAATCACGCCCACATGATTATCCGGCACGCCGATACCCGAACTGCCGTTATAGGTATCCCAGGAGGTTGCCGCCCCGCTGCCGCCGGTCGTGATATAAATGGTTTTATGTGCGAGTACGGATGCCTGTCCCCGCCATCCCGGAGCATCATTATTATCAGCCGTACCCCAGTCAATGGCACAGGGAAAGGGATTACCGAGGAGGTTCCATCCCTCCCCGGATCCCTTCGTTAATCCAAACCACCCATAGGTACGAAAAGAGTTTAATATCCCTTTGAAATACAGCGTACAATCTTCATTACTCTTTAAATCATAACCCCTGCCCGCCACCAAATTCAGGCTTGTTGCATCTATCCACCGGTTTTGTGTTTCGTCATAATAGTAAGCTTTCAACGTGCAACCTGCATCCTGAATCAAATCTTCCGGTCTGCCCGCCTCTTCAACCGGCGACGAAATAAAATGCCACTGATTGCCGGTGATAAACCGTTCTACCGTACCGGTCACTCCGGGTACCGAATGGATCAGCGATCCGCTGCCGCCTGCATCAGAACGGATGATCAATCCATCCGCCCCCGCCTGGTTGCGGACCGGTCCGATTACCCGCATCACAACCCCCGGCGGTATCTCCAGCATACCTCCCGGTTCGATGGTGAGCTCATAGCAGGTTGTTGAAGCGGAGAGCGTAACGGAACCACGGACTATCAGCGAGACGTAGGGAAAGGTTGGGAAGGTTGAGGAGGTTGAGGAGGTTAGTATTTTTATGTCGTTGTTGATTGTGAAATGATTTGTCATTGATTCATAAGCAGCAGTATTATTCGATTCATAATTTGCCGGGTCGGCGAAGCGTTGAAGGAGTTCGCCGCGGGTGCCTGCGAGTCCGGATGCCACATCATACCGGTAGTTATCCGATGTGCCCGGTGAAATGACGGTCCATTCGTCCCGGGATAATCCGGGTGGTATATCACTGCGGTAAGAAGCGCTCACGGTACTGAATGACCAGACCGTAGCGCCGCGTGCCCATCCCGTTCCGTATAGAAAAAAAGGATCCTCCTCCGTACCCTGATAGACAATGATATTATCTCCCGAACCGGCAGGATTGAATGCTCCGCGCGTTCTGACAAACCCGTTGCCACCGCTTTTATCCGGACAGCCCACTACGGTGCCGGCGGCAATATCCGCAGACGCCGTAAACGTCAATACTCCCTCCGAACCCCGAAACCGCTGCTTCGACCCGATCCAGGCATCATCCGTAAAATGAATGACGGTTCCCGCCTTTACTTCACTTAAAAACAACACATCGAAATTCTTATTCCCATCCGCATTGACATTGATCACCGCTATATCGCCGGGATACAGCAACGACTGACTCCGTACCACCATCGAAGATGTAACGTAAAACAGAATAATCAGAAACGGGATTCTCATAAATAGTGTAAATTCACAGTACACAAAGTGTTTTTCCGTTTTTATAAACATAGATGCACCAGACTATTCCGAATGGAAAAAATCAGTAAAAAAAATTTTATCTTTCAATAAAATTCAGAA
>JAGHDB010000381.1 GCA_021160155.1 Bacteroidales bacterium
CATCTCCGCTGCTTTGGGAATGGCGGTAGCTGCAAAACAAAGAAAGGAAAACAGAAAGGTTGTAGCTGTTATCGGTGACGGAGCTTTGTCCGCCGGACTGGCTTTTGAAGGGCTGAATAATGCAGGAGCCCAGAATGCTGATATCCTGGTGGTATTGAACGACAATCGTATGTCCATTGATCCCAATGTTGGAGCACTGAAAGAATACCTGCTGGATATTACCACTTCGCCTACCTACAATAAATTTAAAGATGAAGTATGGAACCTATTGGGCAAGATGAGCAAAGTCGCTCCCAAAAGCCGTTCACTCGCCCAACAGATTGAACATGCCCTGAAAACCTCTCTGCTTCATCACAGCAATCTCTTTGAATCGTTGAATTTCCGGTATTTCGGCCCGGCAGATGGTCATGATGTCATTTATCTCACCCACCTGTTCAAAGATCTGCAAAAAATATCAGGTCCCAAACTGTTGCATATCGTAACCAAAAAGGGCAAGGGCTTTCCGCGAGCGGAGATGAATGCTACCCTGTTTCACGCTCCTCCGGGCAAGTTTGACAAAGTGTCCGGGAAAATATTCACAATAGCATCTACGGAGAAAAAGCCTGCCAAATACCAGGAAGTTTTTGGAGAAACCATGATTGAGCTGGCAAAAAAGAATCAGCAGATCGTAGCTATCACTCCGGCTATGCCTACAGGCTCCAAACTCACAAAAATGATCAAAGAGATGCCTCAGCGCGTTTATGACGTGGGAATCGCCGAGCAACATGCCGTAACCTTTGCTGCCGGCCTGGCCACACAAGGGATGCGTCCTTATTGCTGTATTTATTCCACTTTCCTGCAGCGTGCCTACGACCAGGTGATTCATGATGTAGCTCTTCAAAAACTGAATGTGGTTTTCTGTATTGACCGGGGTGGTCTGGTGGCTGGTGACGGAGCTACCCATCATGGAATATTTGACTTGGCTTATCTGCGAATCATTCCCAACTTCATCATCTCCGCTCCCATGGATGAGGGAGAGTTAAGAAATCTTTTATATACTGCCCAGACAGAAGAGTTCGGACCTTTTTCCATTCGATATCCTCGGGGAGCCGGTGTATTGCAGAAATGGGAAAAACCATTTGAAAGAATTCCTATCGGGAAAGCCAGAAAGATTCATTCCGGCAAAGACATAGCTATCCTATCCATAGGTCACCCCGGAAATTTTGTAGCTGAAGCCTCAAAACAACTGGCAAAAGAACATATTGAAGTTGAGCATTATGACATGCGGTTTGTCAAACCTCTGGATGAAGAAGTCCTGCATACGATTGCCAATCGTTTTAATGATGTGATCACTGTAGAAGACGGAGTCATTACAGGAGGATTTGGCAGTGCTGTGATCGAATTTTTCAATGATCATTACTATCCGGTCCGTGTCACCCGTCTGGGTGTACGGGATTATTTTGTTAACCACGGGAAACAAGAAGAACTGTACCGAGAATGCGGTTTTGATGCCGAAGGAATTTATAATACCGTTAAAAAAATTATGCAGAAAAATATAGTCCATCTGACCAATAAAAAACATTTGTAATCCAATTTTTTTCTTTATACTAAAAAAAGAAACTTGATGATATTAAAACAAATTTTTATCTTCGCAACCCTCTAGAAACGATTACTGATGATTGATGAACGGGTTTTATAAGAATGTTCTTTGTAGAGTTCGATATTAATAATTCGTAAATCGAACATCGAATTTTGTTTCACTCACGCCCAGGTGGCAGGACCGACCGGTTAAAAAATGATCCGGTGGATCATTTTCAGGGAGGGGCCCGATTGCAGGGCCGGCCAATTCCGCCACCGGTAAAATGGCAGATAGTATTTATGATTATAAAGTTTTGATCTTTGATATATTTGCAAAATTAACGCAACGCCCAGGTGGCGGAATTGGTAGACGCGCTGGTCTCAAAAACCAGTGGTAGTAATACCGTGCCGGTTCGATTCCGGCCCTGGGTACCATCCCGGAAAGCCCTCGGAAGAGGGTTTTTTTACTTTTTTTGTTATGAAAGACGACGAATTAATAAAACCTTACGGCACACGTCAATTGCAGTTTGACAAGCGCTACCTGCAGATGGCCCGCATTTGGGCAAAAAATTCGTATTGCAAGCGTAAACAAGTAGGGGCCCTGATCGTTAAAGGCCGGATGATCATCTCGGATGGTTTTAACGGTACACCGGCCGGCTTTGAAAATGTTTGTGAAGATGAAAATGGGAATACAAAACCCTATGTTTTGCATGCCGAAGCCAACGCCATCACAAAAGTGGCAAAATCAGGCAACAGCAGTGAAAATGCCACATTGTACGTCACTACCTCACCCTGCATGGAATGCTCCAAGCTAATTATTCAATCGGGAATCCGGCGGGTGGTTTTTTCAGAACTTTATCACGACGACTCCGGAATAAGGTTGCTACGCAAAGCAGGCATTGAAGTAGTACACTTAACAGAATGACATATGAACTCCGGAAACAGAAAACAAAACGTATACTTGCCTATTCTACTTTCAGTGGTACTGACTCTGGGGCTTCTGATCGGCATCAAGCTGCCCCGCCCGCAGCAATCTTCGGGGATGATCATTTATCCCAAAGGAAACAAGCTGAATCAGATATTGACTTACATTGTACAGAATTACGTAGATTCGGTAAACATCAACACACTTGAAGCTGCTGCTATTCCTGCTATTTTGAAAAAACTTGATCCTCACACTGTTTATATCCCGGCCAATGAGGTGGCTCAGGTCAACGAGCCTTTGCAGGGAAATTTTGACGGAATCGGTATCTCTTTTACCATGCCCAATGATACGGTCATTATCATCTCTGTCATTCACGGAGGGCCATCAGAACGGATCGGGATAAAACCCGGCGATCGTATTATCAAAATCAATGATTCACTGATTGCCGGTCAGCACATCGATCAGAACAATATTGTTAAGATGCTGAAGGGACCGCGGGGCACGAAAGTAAAGGTTTCTATTTTGAGGAAAAAAGTACCCAAACTGCTTCAGTTTGAAATCACCCGCGACAAGATCCCCTTGAAAAGTGTGGATATTGCTTATATGATCAATGACAGTATCGGCTACATTAAGATCAGCAAGTTTGCCCGAACCACTGCTCAGGAAACGGAACAGTCTCTAAAAAACCTGGAAGCCCGTGGTATGAAAAAACTGATTCTGGATCTTCGCAGCAATGGCGGTGGATATTTGGATGCCGCCATTCATGTGGCTGATCAATTCCTGCCCAAAGGGAACCTGATCGTTTATAC